>JAGCZP010000076.1 GCA_017959985.1 Clostridia bacterium
GGACGTGGTGGCATAGTAGGAGTCGCCGTTTTTGGTACGGGAGTAGCCGGTGCATTTGTCGGTGCTACGGGTCTTGTCCCTACGGGAGCTGTCGGACGTGGTGCTGTTTGTGGACCTTGCGGCATCGCCGGTTTTTGCGCAGGAACTACCGGTCTTGTTCCGGTAGGAGCCATTGGACGATTTGCAGGTTGTGGAGTCACCGGTCTTGTTTGTTGAGAAATGGGAGGGCGTGTCGGAGCCGGGACGACGGGTTTTTCTCCTGCGGGAACCACGGGCCTTGCGGTGGTAGGGACTACCGGTCTTTGTGCAGGCACACTCGGCCTTTGAATTGGCTGTGTAGGAACCGGTCGTTGCTGAGGAACAGCCGGTTGTTGCGTAGGAACTGTGGGTCTTTGCGGTGTAGTTGCCATCGGTCTTTGCACAGGTGGGGTTGGCCGTTGTTGCGGTTGTGGTTGTGTGGGTCTTTGTATAGGAGCCGCCGGTCTTGCTGCAGTTGGGGCGGCCGGTCTTTGTGCGGGAACAGCCGGCCGTTGCGAGGGCTGAGTACCTGGGCGCTGTTGTGGTGTTACCGGTCTTTGGACAGGCTGAGAAGACACAGGTCTTGGCTGTGTCGGTATAGCATTATTTTGTGGAGCAGGGGTGGAGGTACTTTTTGGACTTTTGTATCCTAGATCAGACAGAATGCTGTTGACATCTAGGTTGTTTTTGCTTTGGTTATCCATCCAGTATTTCCTCCTTTCTTTTTATGTGTGAACCAGTGTTTTATCGGCTTTCTCTAAAGCTTCGATAAGGGCTTTGATATCTTCTTTCGTATTGTGGGGACTGAAACTGACACGAAGAGAGGCGTCAATTTCTCTTTTTGGTAAGTTCATGGCGGTTAGCACATGACTTTGTTTTCCTTTTGCACAGGCGGATCCTCCGGAGACAAACACATTTTGGGAGGCTAGAAAGTGTACAAGGGTTTCGCTTTTGACTCCACACAAGGAAAAGTGGCTGATGTAGGGCACGTGGGAGCCAGGTAAATGCAAGGAAACGTTTTCAAAAGATTTTAAATCTTCTAGTAGTTGTTTTTGAAGGGCTTGATAGCGGGATTCTTGCTCTGCAAAGGAAGGAAGCGTAGATACGGCCATGCCAAAGGCGGCAATGGCAGGGACATTCTCGGTCCCAGAGCGTAGTCCTTTTTCTTGCCCTCCGCCAAAAGCAAAGGGAGGGCGAAGGGTAACGCCTTTTTTGCAATAGAGAGCGCCGACTCCTTTCGGAGCACCGATTTTGTGTCCACTACAAGAAAGCAAATCAAGCGGTATTTTCGAAAGAGAAATAGGCATTTTTCCGAAGGCTTGGACCATATCGCTATGCAAAAGAATTTGTGGATATTGTTTCTTTATCTTAGAAGCAACGGTATCCCAAGGAAAAAGGGCGCCGGTTTCGTTATTGACCATCATAATGGAAATTAAAATGGTGTCCTCTTGAATAGCTTCTAGGACATCATCTGGAGAAATGGTTCCGCCTTTTGTTGGGGCGAGATATTGCACGGAGAATCCTAATTTTTCCAGTTGCTTACATGTGTTTAAAACGGAGGGGTGTTCGATTTGTGTGGTGAGGATGTGTTTGCCACGCCGTTTTTGGGATTCGGCAGCTCCTAAGAGAGCTAAGTTGTTTGCTTCGGTTCCTCCGGAAGTAAAGGTGATGGTTTCCGGATCCACACTCAAAAACCCGGCAATGGTTTTGCGGGCGTTTTGCATTTCTTGTTCGGCGTCGAACCCGAGAGTGTGCAAAGAAGAAGGGTTTCCAAAGCGGGAGGTCATCAGGTCGAGAGCTTTTTGTGCAACGGGAGCGGATACAGGGGTTGTCGCACTATTATCTAGGTAGTGTAAGCTCACTTTGTTTCCTCCTTTACCCTTTTTTTGTCGCATAAATATACATAATAATTATAATACAAAATTTTTTATAGTACAACACAAAAAAATACGGCACATTAGAGTGCCGTATTTTTCACTTATTCGCCAATACAAACCAAGTCTTTAACATCGGTAATTATGACAGGAAGTAAGGTGTTGGGAGGATAGATTCCTTTCACTTTTACAGGAGAGTAGTTGGCTGTAAATCCTTCTGTGAAACCGTCTTTCCCAGTGGTTTCGGTTAAGATGGTTTCCATATTTCCAATAAGGGATTCTAAAAACTCTTTTTGACAGGTTTCTCCCATGGCAATCATTTGTCGAGCACGAGCGTTTTTTACCTCGTTTGAAAGTTGTATGGGTTCCTCGGCGGCTTTGGTGCCGGGACGAATGGAATAGGGAAAGACATGGATTTTTGAAAACCCAATGGATTTAACAAATTGAAAGGAGGTGTTGAATTCGTCTTCGGTTTCTCCGACAAATCCTACCATGACGTCGGTGGTAAGTGCACAGCCTGGAAAGGCATCTCGGAGATTTTGACACACGGTTTTGTATTCCTTGCTTGTGTACCGGCGACGCATTCGTTTTAAGGTCTCATCACACCCACTTTGTAAGGATAAGTGGAAATGGGGACAAAGCTTTGGTTCACCCTTTAGCTTTTCAATGAGGGTAGGGGTGATATCGTCTGGCTCAAGGGAGCCTAAACGAACACGAACAATTTCCGAAACCGAGGCAGCCACATGGACTGCGTCGGCTAAGTCATAGCCTTGTCCTCGTCCGAAAGCGGTAAGGTTAATGCCGGTTAAAACAATTTCTTTAAAACCGGCTCTTCCCAAGTTTTCCACTTCCGTTTTAATCTCTTCTAGGGTAGAGAAACGATTGCGTCCACGGGCGAAGGGGATAATGCAATAGGAACAGAAACAATCGCATCCATCTTGGATTTTTAAAAACGCGCGGGTTCGCTCATCAAATTGGTGAATGGAGAGGTGTTCGTATTCTTTGGTATGTTCTTTTACGCAAACGATTTTTTGGGGATTTTTAAAGTAACTGTCGAGAATTTGCGGAAGGATTTTTCGTTGGGAATTTCCCAGCACAATATCTACCTCTTCTAAACGTTCCGCTTCTTTGGGAAAGGCTTGGGAGAAGCATCCGGTTAAGATTAAGATGGAGTGGGGGTGGTTTCGTTTGCAACGGCGTAAAAATTGCCGTAGTTTTCGGTCGCTCTCTCCAGTAACGGTACAGGAGTTTATAAGAATAATACCCTTCCCGATGTCGGGAAGGGTAGAAGAAAACTCACAAACGGTATAGCCGTTTTCTGCTAACATTTCCCGCATTGCTTGGGATTCGTATTGATTCACTTTGCAACCCTGGGTGTGCAGATAAACGGTCATAGCATTCTCCTTTATTTGCGATTTAAAAGGGCATAGAAGGCTTTGTGAGCCATATACACATCAATTTTGGAAATGACTTCGAAGGGGGCGTGCATGGAAAGAACCGGGACTCCTAAGTCGACGGTATCCACATCTAAGTTGGCCATAAACTGGGCAATGGTGCCGCCACCGCCGCCATCCACTTTTCCAAGTTCTCCGATTTGCCATAAGACATCGTCTTTTTCCATAATAGTACGTAGTTTTCCCATCAGTTCTGCGGAAGCATCCGAGGTGCCAGATTTTCCGCGCGCGCCGGTGTATTTTGTTAGACAAACACCTCCACCGAGGACGGAACTGTTACGACGTTCATAGTTTTCTGGATAGAGAGGATCAAAACCGGCATTAACATCGGCAGAAAGGCAAAGGGATTTGGATAACACTTGGTAGCCCTTGGCATCAAAACAGGCGGCTAAATCGTTTATGAAGTTGGGAACAAAAGCGGATTGCATACCGGACACACCGGCAGAGCCCACTTCTTCTTTATCGGTTAAGACAGTTACAGCGGTATAGGCTGGTTTTTTGAGGGCTAGGAGAGCGGTGAGTGCTGGGTAAGCACAGACGCGGTCATCATGGCCATAACCACCCACCATACTGCGATCAAAACCGATATCACAAGGTTTTCCGGCAGGAACCGCTTCTAGTTCTGCGCAACGGAAATCGTCTTCGGTAATGCCGTATTTTTCATGTAAGATTTTCATGATGTTGAGTTTGATGAGGTCACTTTCTTCACTGTCGTCAAAGGGGTGAGATCCCACCAAAATATCTAGGCGCTCTCCCTCTACTGCTTCGGAGGCTTTTTTTGCCATCATATCGCCACTTAGGTGAATGAGTAGTTCAGTAACCACGAATTTTGGATCGTCTTCGGTATCGCCAATGGCTACATCAATGGTGGTGCCATCTTTGCGTACCACGACACCGTAGAGAGCTAGTGGTGTGGTTGTCCATTGGTATTTTTTGATACCCCCATAATAATGGGTGTCAAAATAGGCAAATCCATCTTTTTCATAGAGAGGATTGGGCTTTAAATCCAAACGAGGAGAGTCCACATGGGCTACCGCAAAGGAAACCCCGTCGGTGATGGCTTTGGTGCCGATGACAGCAAGCACGAGAGGTTTGTCACGATTGACCAAATAGACTTTATCGCCGGCTTTGTATTGTTTGGAAGGATCGAACACTTTAAATCCATTTTCTTTGGCGAGACGAACGGCTTCGCTAACGGCTTTGCGCTCGGTTTTCGCAATGCCTAAAAAGGTTTTGTATCCTTCGCTATACTCATGAATCGCATCTAAATCTTTCTTTGGGAAATAGGTGCTTTGATTGCTTTTAGACAGCAAGGTCTTTTTCAAATCTTTTGCAGTTTCTTTCTTAGGCAACGCTAGAGGCCTCCTCTTCTTCTTTATCTCCGATATGGTGGATTTTCATGAGGGCGGAATAGACTTTCTTATTTAAAATTGTCTTCTTACAATATTGGGTAACTTTGTCATAAGGAGTCGATTGTAAGGCTTTTCCATCTTTGGAATAAATGGAATCGCCAAGCCAGCCATCCACAGCAACGGTGCCGGCTTTGAAGGCGGCTAAGGCAGTGTATTCATCGCCGTTGTACCGTTTTAACAGATACGCCATGATTTTGGTGACGTATTCAATGTTGTTTTGCGGGTCGGAGATGTTTTTCTCTTTGGAGATACCAAATTCCTTGTACAAATCTTCTAGGGTTTGGTAGGACACTTGCATAA
>JAGCZP010000077.1 GCA_017959985.1 Clostridia bacterium
AAAAAAGCGAAAATTAAGAAAAGGAAAGAGGAAAAAAAGGACCAGTGGATTTCGCATATTGAGGAAATCACTGGTATGAAATATGAAGGGAAACAGCGTCAAGCGATTGAAACAGCTCTGACGCAACATGTGATGATTTTAACAGGTGGTCCCGGAACAGGAAAGACCACTACTTTGAAAGCCATTATTCACTTATTACGGGAACAAGGTGACCGTGTTCTTTTAGCAGCGCCTACAGGCAGAGCTGCCAAACGTATGAGTGAATTAACAGGAGAAGAAGCGAGTACCATTCACCGTTTGCTAGAAGTACAATGGGATGAGGATGACGCTCCTTACTTCGAACGAAATGCGTATAACCCCCTTGAAGCCGATGCGGTTATTCTCGATGAGGTTTCTATGGTGGACTCCTTACTATTTAGTAGCTTTTTGGATGCTCTTCCTGCACAATGTCGTTTGATTATGGTGGGAGATACCAATCAACTTCCACCGGTTGGAGCCGGTAATGTTTTAGGGGATTTAATTGACAGTGAAGTGGTCCCGACCATTCAGTTAAACCATGTATTTCGGCAGGCTTTACAAAGTCGAATTGTTACCAATGCCCATAAGGTTGTCTCCGGCCAATTACCAGAATTTGTGGGTGTGGACTCGGATTTCTTCTTGATTCCGTGCTCGGATACGCAAGCCACGTTAGAAACAATTTTAGATGTGTGTTCCAAACGGTTACCTGCAAAATACGGGATGAACATCTTTGAAGGAATTCAGGTTATTTCTCCCGGGAAAAAAGGAAAATTGGGAACCGAAGATTTGAATACATATTTACAAGATATTTGCAACCCGGAAGACCGTTCCAAGCCGGAATGGACCATTAATGGAAAAACGTTTCGTACAGGCGATAAAGTGATGCAAATGCGAAACAATTACAACATTGAATGGTTTAAGATGGATGGCAAACAAGGAACCGGTATTTTCAATGGAGATATTGGAACCATTGTGGAAATACAAAAACGGAACGATTTTCTAGTGGTTCGTTTTGATGATGACCGGGAAGCAACGTATAGCCATGAGGATGCAGAAGATTTAGATTTAGCCTATGCTATTACGGTACATAAGAGCCAAGGAAGCGAATTTGAAATTGTTGTTTTGTCGCTTTTTGATGTGCCGAAGATGCTTTGTTATCGCAATCTTTTCTATACAGCCATTACCAGAGCAAAAAAATTGTTGGTAATTGTTGGAAACAAAGCCATTGTGGGACAAATGGTCCAAAACGATAAAAAGACCAAACGCTATAGTGCGGTTAAACAGTTTATTCTAGAGTTAAAGGGGGATTGAGAACGGATTATGCAAGGTGTTCGTTTAGGAATTGATCTAGGTACATCGATGGTTCGCATTGCAACAGAAACGCATGGTATAGTCCTTCGCGAGCCTTCGGTTATTGCCATAAATAGTAAAACAGGAAAACTTGTAGCTGTTGGAAAAGAAGCTGAGGATATGATTGATAGAGAACCGGCTTCCATTAAAATCATTCGTCCGATTCAAAAAGGCACCGTTTCGGATTACGATTGTACCGAAATGATGCTTCACGAGTTAATCTCTCGTGTGTGTGCTTATCGTATTTTCAAACCCCGCGCAGCCATTAATATTCCCAGTTTAGTGACGGAAGTGGAAGAACGTTCCATTGTGCAAGCAGCAGCGTCGGTGGGGGTGCGTCGAACCGCTCTCATTCAATCCCATATTGCGGCGGCTCTTGGAAGTGGATTGGATATTTCGGATCCTCACGGATGTATGATTGTGGATATTGGGGCCGGAACAACAGAGGCGGCAGTTTTATCCATTGGTGGTATTGTTGCATCGAAATCGGTCCGTGTTGGCGGAAACGATATGGATGATGCCATTATTCGTGGTGTGCATAATCGCTATATGCATATTATCGGAAAAAAGACGGCAGAAGAGATTAAGAAATCTTTAGCAACAGCCTATCCTGAGGATGAAGAAATGGAGATACGGGGAAGAGATGCCCTAACGGGTCTTCCAGGAGTGAAAACCATTTCCGCAACCGATGTGCGGGAGTTTATCGAAGAACAAATGGAATCCATTCGTAACACTGTGCAGTTTGTTTTAGAGACCACTCCACCAGAGATGGCGTCGGATGTTATGTCCGATGGTATTATGCTGACCGGTGGCGTTTCCCAAATGAAGGGGATGCTCGATTATTTAGAGAGAGAAACCGGTGTTCCTTGTCGGCTAGCGGAGAATCCTGAAGATTGTGTGGCTATTGGAACACGACTGGCGGTTCGAAATCTAAAACGACCGGTTGCCGATATTTATGATGTAAACCCATTTTCCTACGATCGTTCCGATTGGATGGAAGTGTAATAATTGGAGGATACAAAATGAAAGTCATTTTAATTGCGCATACACCCACACCGGAGCAAACCATTGCTTCTGCTGCTAAACTATGTTATTCCGCATCCAATATTGAAGATTTGCGGGAAAGTGTTACACCTGAGAAGGCGGCCGCTTTTGTGCAAATGCTTGCGGATTTTGGACATGAAAGTCCCATTGAACATGTTTCTTTTACTTTCGGTATTGAAGGGGTTTCTAGGGCTTTATTAGCACAAATAACAAGACACCGCATAGCATCTTTTAGTGTACAGAGTCAACGGTATGTTCCTTTAACCAATTGTTTTTCCTATGTACTTCCTCCTGAAATTGAAGCCATTCCGGAGGCCTATGAGGAATACCAAAAGGCAATGGAGGAAGATCAAAAGCATTATGAGAACTTAACCAATATTTTAAAGGCTAAACATGTGAAAACTTTGTTAGCAGAGGGAATGGATGAAAAAGCAGCCAATCGTGCTGCGGAGAAAATGGCTATTGAAGATGCGCGCTTTGTGTTACCCAACGCTTGTGAAACAAAAATTATGCTAACGATGAATGCTCGTAGCCTTCAACATTTCTTTGAATTGCGCTGTTGCAATCGTGCCCAATGGGAGATTCGCGCGGTAGCAGATGAAATGCTGAAATGTTGCTTGAAAGTGGCACCGGATTTGTTCAAAAAAGCAGGACCACCTTGTGCAAAGGGTGCTTGCCGTGAGGGAAAAATGACCTGTGGCAAGGCTGCGGAAATGCGTAAAAAATATGAAGCAATGAGGGAACAAGCAAATGGCTAAATTGTTTGTTTTGGATGGACTGGACGGTAGTGGAAAGTCCACCCAGCTTGAGTATATTGACAAGGCATTAAAAGCTAAAAACGCCAGTTATCGTCAAATTAGTTTCCCAGATTATTCGCAAAAGTCTTCTTCCTTAGTCCAGCAGTATTTGGCGGGAGATTTTGGAAAGAATGTAGGGGATGTAAATGCCTACGCAGCCTCTTCCTTTTATGCGGTGGATCGTTATGCCAGTTTTAAGCAGTTTTGGGAGAAAGATTATAAGGAAAAGGATTTGATTGTGGCGGCAAGATACACCACCTCAAATGCGATTTATCAAACAGCCCAATTACCGAAAGACCAATGGGATACTTTTTTAGAATGGCTAGAAGAATACGAATATGAAAAATTAGGTCTTCCAAAGCCGGACATGGTTTGTTTTTTAGATATGCCACAAGAAGTATCACAACAACTGTTATCCAAACGGTATCATGGAGATGAATCTAAAAAAGATGTCCATGAAAGAAATGTGGAGTTTTTGGGAAAATGCCGTGAAACGGCTTTATACGCGGCAGAAAAGTTTGGATGGGAGATTGTTCCCTGTAGTCGTGATGGAAAACCACTAAAACGAGAGATTATTACGGAGACATTACTGAAAAAAATAGAAAAATGTTTGTAAAGGCATTTACCTTTACAAAAAAGTGGTAGGAGATTTCAACAATGATTTATGTTTTTTTAGCCGATGGCTTTGAAGAAATTGAAGCCCTTGCGACAGTTGATGTTTTACGCCGTGCAAAACTTTCTGTTCAGACGGTTGGCGTTAATAAAACGTCCGTTAAAGGGTCTCACAATATGATAATTGAGGCTGATATTTTGGATAAGGATATTCAAGAGGATTTTGAGGCCATTGTGTTGCCGGGAGGAATGCCGGGAACGATTAATTTAGAACAATCTCCTATTGTTCAGCAAACCATAGATTTGGCAATGGAGAAAAAGAAAGTAATTGCTGCGATTTGTGCGGCCCCATCCATACTAGGACATAAGAACCTTTTAAATGGGTTGGAAGCAATTTGTTTCCCAGGATTTGAGAAAGATTTATATGGGGCAAGGATTTCACAAAATGCGGTTACAAAGAGTGGCAACATCATTACAGGAAAAGGATCGGGAGTTACCATTCCTTTTGCGCTAAAAATAGTCGAAACGCTTACATCAAAAGATATTGCGGACAATGTCTGTAGTTCGATGCAATGCTTATAATAGATTGAAAGGAGACGCGTCACATGGCTGATACAGAGAAGAAAAGCACCCCTAAAAAGTCGACCACTGCTAAGAAAACAACGGCTAGTAAAGCGGAAACAGCAAAAAAGACCACAACGACGAAAAAAACAACGGCGAGTAAGTCTACGGTTGCGAAAAAACCAGCAACTGCCAAAAAACCAGCGACAGCAAAGAAAACCACAACGACAAAAGAGGATACTGCTAGCAAAGTTGCGGCAACATTAGAGGATGAAATTCAGCAAGCAGAACAAGAGCGTAAAAAGAAGATTTCCAGTTTCCATTTGGATATGAATTTAGATGAGGAATTTGGAACCTATGAAGAGGCAAAACCTTTAGACAAAGAGAATATGGAATTTACAGATATCTCCAGTGGAGAAGCTGTAAAAATTGATGACGAAGAAGATTTTGAAGAGGAAAACGCTAAGCCAAAAGAGACTCTTAAATCCAGTTCGTTTAATCCTTTTTCGGAAGATGAAGAAACACAAGAGGAATTATTAGAATCGGGTGGTAATTCTTTGGATCCTGATGCACCGGTCCGTCTCATCGACGAAGAGGAAGAAGTTGTCAAAGTTAAGAGAAAGGTTGGTAACGCGGAGAAAAAAGCAACCAGCTGTTTGGGTGGCCTTTTGTATATCGTTTGTATTTTAGCCATTTCTTGTATATTAGCGTTTATTGCGCTAACCGCTATCTTTGATATGCTGGCTATCAACAAATCCTCAGAACAGATTGACGTTACCATTCCTAATGGAGCGACCACAAAGGAAATTGCAACAATCTTGCACGATAATGGACTGATATCCCATCCGTTAATTTTCCGTGTGTTTTCAAAGTTTACGCATTCGGACGGAACCTATCAGTCTGGTGTGTTTACTCTAGCACCTAAAGAAGGATACCAGGGAATTATCAGTTCCCTACAGAGTATGGGCGAAAGAGCTACGGTCGATGTCACCATACCTGAAGGTCTAAGTGTGCTAGAAATCGCCAATCTACTAGAAGAAAACGAAGTTTGTGCGGCATCGGAATTCTTGTCCGAACTGGCCAATGGAGACTTTAGTGATTACGAGTTTATTGACGATATTCCGGAAATCGGAGAAGGAACGAAATATCCACACCGTATTTATCGTTTTGAAGGATATTTGTTCCCAGATACGTACACATTCTATCTCCAGTGCGCTCCGGAAACGGTTATCACCAAGTTTTTTGATAACTTCAAAGAAAAGATGGATACAAAATTACGTGCGGCCATTAAAGCTTCCGGCTTAACGGTAGATGAAGCCATTACCCTAGCATCCATTATTCAACATGAAGCCGATAATGAGAGAGATATGGCGAAGGTTTCTCGTGTGTTTCATAACCGTTTAGAAGATTTGTCGGAGTATCCACACTTACAATCGGATGTTACCACAGAATACGCGGAGAAATTCATTCCGAACGTTTCAACCGAGAATGAAACATACAAAGCGTATAGCACCTACGATTGTGTTGGTCTCCCAACTGGTCCAATCTGTAACCCAGGTATGGCAGCTATTGAAGCCGCCGCCAATCCGAATAGTGATAAAGATATCATCAATTGTTATTACTTCGCTACGGATTTGAGTGTGGAACCCACTGTCACCTATTATTCCGAGACTTATTCGGAGCATATGTATATCTGTCAAAAATATGGTATTGGTATCCATGCGTCTTGACTTTCGTAAAGAGAGTAATTTATAATCCTTTTGAGAAGACTGAACAGTCGCGTACAAGCAATTGTATGAGGAAAGTCCGAGCATCATAGGGCAGGATAACGGCTAACGGCCGCCGAGGGTGACCTCCGGGACAGTGCAACAGAAATATACCGCCTAGCAATAGGTAAGGGTGGAAAGGCGAGGTAAGAGCTCACCGGCGCACAGGAGACTGTGTGGCCCTGCAAACCCTATCCGATGCAACGTCAACTAGGACGATACACCGGCCCGGTGTGTCCTGAAAGACGGCTAGAGCTGCTTGGCAACAAGTAGTCGAGATAGATGACTGTTTTTAACAGAACTCGGCTTATAGGTTTTCTCATAAAAGAACTCAGTGATTTTCACTGAGTTTTTTTGTTTAGAGAGAGTAGAAAAATTGCTATTATAGAACCTTAAAAATCTTTTGTCAAGGCCATAAAATCCGTTGTAAAAAAATGGGGTTTATGCTATTATAAATGGGTTAAATATTCTCATGTTAGGAGGCTGGTTTTTGTGGATAGAAGAGCAAGCAAAGTTATTCAAATTGGATCGCAAAAAATAGGTGGAAATAACCCTATTTTAGTGCAATCTATGCTGAATGTTCCAGCGGAAAACATTGGAGAAAATGTGAAACAGGCATGGGAATTAGAGCAAGCTGGCGCAGAGATTTTACGGGTCGCCATTCCTAATATGCAAGCGGTGCAATTGGTGGAGGCTATTAAATCGCATATTCAGATTCCACTGGTCGCGGAT
>JAGCZP010000078.1 GCA_017959985.1 Clostridia bacterium
ATAAAACCCGCCGCCAGTAATATGGGAAATGCCTTTAACCTGGACTTCTTTCAAAAGGGCTAAGACGGGTTTGACATAAATCTTGGTGGGGGTTAGCAGCGTTTCGCCGATGGATTACCACCCAGTTGTGCAACGGGGGATTTTAAATCAGCGTTTTCAATATCAAACACTTTGCGAACGAGAGAAAAACCGTTGGAGTGCACACCACTGGAAGGCAAGGCGATAATCATATCGCCCGCTTTCATGGTTTTAGGGTTAACAATTTTGGCTTTGTCCACCACGCCGGTGCAATAGCCAGCTAAATCGTATTCGTCTTCCGGATAGAAGCCAGGCATTTCGGCGGTTTCGCCCCCGATGAGGGCGGCATCCGATTGGACACAGCCTTCGCATACGCCTTTGACAATATCCGCAATCCGTTCGGGAACGTTTTTGCCGCAAGCGATGTAATCTAAGAAGAAGAGCGGTTTGGCGCCGCAGCAAATGATGTCGTTGACACACATAGCCACGCAGTCAATACCTACGGTATCGTGCTTGTCCATTAAAAAGGCAATTTTTAATTTGGTGCCTACGCCGTCGGTTCCGGAAACCAAGACGGGCTTGGAAATACCTTCAAGGTCTAATTCGAACAACCCGCCGAAACCACCCACGTCGGAGCAAACTCCAGCGGTCATGGTTTTGGCAATATGGGCTTTCATGAGTTCCACCGCTTTGTAGCCGGCGGTGATATCCACACCGGCAGCAGCGTAAGCGTCGGATTTTGATTGTAAATTCATGGAAATTACTCCTTTCCGTCCCAGCAATAGGTGCACAGTTCGGATTTGTCTAGGCCAATGGCGTCGATGACACCATCTAAGGTTTGAAAATCTAAGCTCGAGAAATTAAATTGTTTGGCAATGGCTTCCCGCAAGTTTTTGCCGCGGGTGGTTTTGCCGTCGGCGTATTCGCCTAAATGGTTTAAGCCTTCTTCACCCTCTAACTCCACAATCACGCGACGAGCGAGAAGTTCCGAATCGGAAGTGGAGCGGGAGAAGTTTAAGTATTTGCAGCTAAAGAGGATGGGAGGACAGGCGCTACGCATATGGACTTCTTTGGCACCGCTTTCGTACAAGAAATCAACGGTTTCTTTCAATTGAGTGCCCCGGACAATGGAATCGTCCACAAACAAGAGGGATTTATCTTTAATGAGATCAAACACGGGGATTTGTTTCATCTTGGCTACTCGGTTTCTTTCGGCTTGGCGGGTTGGCGTAAAACTACGCGACCAGGTGGGGGTGTATTTGATGAAGGCGCGGGCAAAAGGTTTTCCGCAAGCGTTGGCAAAACCAATGGCGTGGGGAGTGCCCGAGTCCGGAACGCCGCCGATATAATCGACATTTTCTAAAAGGTCCGGGTTGTCATTTTCTACCATGCTCTTGCCGTTACGATACCGCATGATTTCCACATTGACCCCTTCGTAGGTGGAGGTGGGGTAGCCGTAATAACTCCAAAGGAAGGAGCAAATCTTTTTCTTTTCTTTTGGCGTTTTGAGGATAAAGATCTCATCGGTGGTGAGGCGCACAACTTCCCCGGGGCCGAGTTCCCGTAAGAACGCGTAGCCCATTTTCTCATACGCAAAGGCTTCGAAGGAAACCGCATACCCGTCATCCCGTTTTCCGATGCTGACCGGAAGTCTCCCGTTTAAGTCTCTGGCAGCGATTAAGGAACCGTCTTCGCAAAGAACTAAGATGGAAGCGGTGCCCTCGATGGATTCTTGGGCAAAACGAATGCCTTCGGCAAAAGTGGCCTTTTGATTAATGAGCGCAGCGATGAGTTCATTGCAGTTGACGTTCCCGCCAGTCATGGCGTCAAAGTGAGAACCACCGAAAGAGAGACAGTAGTCAATTAAAATTTTTGCGTTGTTAATGACACCAACCGTACTAATGGCGTAGGTTCCCAGCTGGGAACGAATGAGTAAGGGCTCCGGATGGGTGTCGCTAATACAACCAATGGCAGAGGTTCCTTTCATTTCGTCAAAAATGTGTTCAAACCGGGTACGAAACGGCGCCGTTTCAATATTATGTATTTTGCGTTGTAATCCAATCTCTTTATCGTATGCAGCCATACCCGCGCGGCTGGTTCCCAAGTGGGAATGGTAATCGGTCCCGAAGAACACGTCCCCCATACAATCGTTTTTGGAAACAACACCAAAGAATCCGCCCATAAGGCACCTCCAAGAAAGAATAGAATCGTTAGTTTAATTTATTCAAAATGCCGGCGTCTTTTTCTAAGACAGCAGCGGCATCGGATTTGCGTTTGTCGTCTAGTTTTTTGGCAAGAGCCGCGTCTTCGACGGCTAAAATTTGGGCCGCCAAAAGGGCAGCGTTAGCGCCACCGTTTACCGCAACGGTTGCGACCGGAATCCCGGTGGGCATTTGTACGGTCGAGAGGAGGGCATCTAACCCTTCCATGGTAGCCGATTGGCAAGGAATGCCAATGACCGGCAGCGTGGTGTTGGCCGCAATGGCTCCGGCCAAGTGAGCAGCCATGCCCGCAGCGGCAATGAGCACACCAAACCCGTTTTCACGGGCAGAAATAGAAAAATCCCGTGCTTCGGCAGGCGTTCTGTGTGCAGAATAGACGTGTACCTCAAACGGGATATCAAGAGTTTTTAATGTAGTAACGGTTTTTTGGATGATGGGGAGATCGCTATCGCTTCCCATGATGATTCCTACTTTTTTCATGGCGGTAATCCTCCTTCAAAAACAAAAAAGACACACTTGTACTGTTGTCGTTCAAGTGTGCCCAGACGGTCGGCAAATGTGTGAAAAACTTTGTGTTCCTTTGTGGTGCTCCACATAAAATCCGTCAGTTGCACAAAGCCTCTAAATTGTACTTAAAGTATACCATAAAAAACAAAGAAAAAGCAAGGAATCTCTTTTATAAGAAAAGCCAAAAATGGTCTCTCTTTTTAGCGGATTTTGTGCAAGGATACAAGAAGGGATTTTTGTACAAAGATGGTGCAAGTCTACAAGGAAAACCAGTGAAAATTTTTGCCATTTCTGGCACTTTTTTCAACAGAAGATTTATAGTCAAAAGTAACCAGCAAGCGTTAAAAAGCAAGAGGAAGCAGGCGCATTTCACACCTGCATCCGTCAACCCTTTTATAGATCCAAACTGTTTTTATTTAATAATAATTCTTGAATTCCAATAACGAGAACTCCTTCTTCAGTAAAACAAGGTTTTATAGAATCCTTTATAACAATTATTTTTTTGAAGTTGTCCTGGATGTTCATAATAGGTCTTTCTTCCTGAATGGTTTTTTCCCTAGTTTCTAGATGTAGCGCGGATTGGATATAATATCTTTTA
>JAGCZP010000079.1 GCA_017959985.1 Clostridia bacterium
CTTTACATATAGTATCATTTTGGAGTATAATAAATCTCCCACTCCCCTAGTATTTAAAAGATTGTATATTTTTAAGAAAGGAGATTTTTCGTCGATGAGCACGCCTTTTCCCCGTTTGTTGGTTCTTTTACGGAAAGAAAAAGGAATCAGTCAAAAGCAAGCATCTGCGGATCTTGGTATATCTCAAGCCCTACTGTCCCACTACGAAAAGGGTATCCGTCAGTGCAACCTCGAATTTGTCGTGCGTGTTGCCGATTACTACAACGTTTCCTGTGACTATCTACTCGGTCGAACCGCGGATAAGTCCGGAACCATGATTACGGTCGACGATATCCCCTCCGGAGACGAAGCCAAGCTAGAAAACAAGAACGCTAGCGCCGTGCTTCCTTCTTTAAATAAAAAACTTATTTTTAACTCCATTAACATTGTATTTGAATTGCTACAAAAATACAACAACAAATCCTTAACTAGCGATGTTTCGGATTATCTTATGATTGCGATTTACGCTATGTTCCGAGAACTCTATGAGGCCAATCCCAAAAACCCAGCAGCATTTTTCTCCGAACCGTCCTATCGCTATCCTTCTTCCATTGCCGCCAAACAAGCCCTTTTAAATGCCGAGATTCGGCACTTAGCTTCTGGCAATTCCATTAACGGCAAAGAAGGTTTAGATCCCAAAAAGCTCCCAGTTACAATACCGGATGACCTGTTAAAGAATTATCCTATGTTTGCTTCCTCTTTGATGAATCTTTTAAAAAAAGCAGAAACCAGTTTACAGTAAAGCAAAAGGCGAACCGTTTGGCTCGCCTTTTTTATTTGTCTTATCGTTACGATTTTGTTTCTTCCTTTTCCGGCAAGGCCATAATGGATAAGAAAAACACAAAGCAGGCAAACAGCGCGGTCAAAATACAAAACACGGTGGTCACTGCTTGCGGCCAGCCAAACACATCGGTTAGATGGTATAACGATTTCACTTTCAGGGGTTCTAACACAAAGGCTATCAAGGCCGACACCACCACAAAGGCACTGCAAAGCACGGCGTATTTTCCTTCAGTTCTTCCTTTATGAATAAAGACCGACACAGCCATGGATGGGAGCATCACGGTGGCAATCATATAGAAAATCGCATTGACTTTGGTAAACAAATCCCATTGGCTAATAGCATCATATCCAATGGAAATGAGTTCATAGCCACCCCAAAGCAGGGCAAACCAACGAAACACACCGCCGATAATCCACAACACCCGTGGGGTGCGTGACGCCTTTTGAAACGCAAAGAAGGTCGTCACTCCGGCAAAGCATTGCAACGGAAGCCATATTACCCAAGAAAAGGCACAGGGAATATAGAAAAGATACCCCCATAGCACTTGACAAGCTACCGCTAGCAAAAACGAACGCCGACGCATTTCTTCTGTCTTTAGCATGAGGATTCCTCCATTTTTTCTACAAATTGTATAATTTTGTCCGCAATATCCACACCGGTACATTTTGTCAAAGCCGCCATATGAGCGCTGGCATTCACTTCACAAACAAGCGGTCCCTCGTTAGAATCCAGCAAATCCACCCCGCCAAACTGCAATCCTAGGATTTCGCAACAAGAAAGAGCGATTGTTACTTCTTCTTTTGTCGGCGTATAGGCAGTTCCTGTTCCACCGGATCCGATGTTGGCACGAAAATCCGTATACGAATGGCGTTTCATAGCCGCCACCACTTCGTTTCCGACTACATACAACCGTTTGTCGTTGCCACTGCTCTCGCGGATATATTTTTGCAACAAAAACGGACGATGATGCATCTGTTTGGCCTTATCCAATAATTGTTGCTTGTTTTCAATTAAATACACTTGTTCTCCCAGAGAACCAAAACATTCTTTAAACACAAGCGGAAACCCTAAGGTTCCAGAAGCGTTTTCCAAAAAGGAAAAGCCCTCTTGTCCGTATTCCACATACGTCATAGGGGCTACAAAAGTTTCGGGCATAGGAATTCCTTTTCCCGATAAAGCAAGATGCGTTGCCGATTTGTCATCACAAACCGCAACGCTCTTTGAATCATTATAGAGATGCGCCCCGGATTTTTCCATAGCTTTATAAAGGCGTACATCTTTGTCCCAGCAGAGGACGACGTCACCTTGATGGACTCCCGGTATTGTTAACGCACCATTTTTAATGTGTACTGCAAAATCTAGGTTGGGGCGGGGTTCCAATTGATGGCCACGGGCTACCGCAGCTTTGGATAATCGTTTGACCGGATCCGGAATATCGTTTGTGTTCCAAAATCCGTTGTAAACAATATATCCCTGCATTGGAACCTCCTCCTAACACCCACTATGGCCGTTCACGCATCGAAATTATAGAGGCCATAAACTAACTTTTAAAAATTAGTCGATTTCGACAGATACTTTTGCACCTTGACGGGCAGCAGCTGCACGCATAACGGTACGGATGGCTTTCGCAATGCGGCCTTCTTTACCAATTACACGACCCATGTCTTCTTCTCCAACATGGAGATGAAGGACGATAATGCCTTCCTCATTCACTTCGTCTTCTACGACAGTGACGCTGGATGGATCTTCAACGAGACCTTGGGCAATTAAGGTTAATAATTCTTTCATGTCTTTTCCCTCCTACTTTAGATGCCAGCTTTTTTTAAAAGTTCTTTAACAGTATCGGTTGGTTGTGCACCATTTGCAATCCATTTTTGAGCCTTTTCGACATCGATGCGAATATCGACTGGTTCAACCAACGGATTGTAATACCCGATCTCTTCAATGAAACGTCCATCGCGGGGATAGCGAGAATCGGCTACCACAACACGATAGAAAGGAGCTTTCTTTGCTCCCATACGGCGAAGTCTAATACGAACTGCCATGACTAATTACCTCCAAATAATCTATACATTTTTTATTCTATCTATTCAACCTACTTGGTTTGAATACCCCATTAAAAACCGAAAGGACTTTTGCCTTTCATACCCGGCATACCTGGAAATCCTGGGAAGCCCCCACGACGACCATTTTTGCCTTGTTTGCGCATGTATTTCATCATGTCTTGCATTTGTTTGTATTGCTTTAACAAACGATTGACATCTTCCACGCGCATACCGCACCCTGCCGCAATACGGCGTTTGCGGGACGGATTGATGATGTCCGGATTTTGTCTTTCTTTGCGGGTCATGGAGAGAATAATGGATTCGATGCGTACCAGCATCTTATCATCAATATCCATGTCCTTAATTTGACGACCAACACCCGGTACCATAGCCAACATGTCTTTTAAGTTTCCCATCTTTCGAATCTGGCGGAACTGTTCTAACATGTCTTCCAAATCAAACTTGTTTTGTTGGATCTTCTTTGCCAGTTCTTCAGCTTCTTTTTCGCTAACTTGCTGCTCCGCTTTTTCAATGAGGGACATCACGTCGCCCATTCCCAAAATACGGGAAGCCATACGAGAGGGATGGAATACTTCAATATCGTCGAATTTTTCTCCCATACCGGCAAACTTAATAGGTTTCCCCGTTACTGCACGAACCGAGAGGGCCGCACCGCCACGGGTATCGCCATCAAGTTTTGTAAGAATGACACCGGTGATTCCCAAAGTTTCATCAAAGGTTTTGGAAACATTGACCGCATCTTGACCGGTCATGGCATCCACGACCAACAAGATTTCATCCGGGGTGAATTCTTCTTTTATATTTTGTAATTCCTGCATCAGCACTTCATCAATATGAAGACGACCGGCAGTATCCAAAATGACATAATCGTTTCCGTGATCTTTGGCATGCTTAATCGCATCTTTGGCAATGTTCACGGGATTGGCGGTTCCTTCTTCAAACACTGGAACCTCTACGGTGTTTCCAACAACCTGTAATTGTTGGATAGCGGCTGGACGGTACACGTCACAAGCAACTAATAACGGACGATGTCCTTGGGATTTTAATAACTTACCAAGCTTAGCGGTGTGGGTGGTTTTACCAGAACCTTGCAAACCACACATCATAATCACACAAGGTGGATGATTGGTAGTTGCTAAGCGCTCGGCTTCGCCGCCCATTAACTTCGTCAATTCTTCGTTGACAATTTTAATAACCATCTGGGCAGGCGTTAAACTCTCCATGACATCGGATCCAACCGCCCGTTCGGTAACCGCCGTGGTAAATTCTTTTGCCACTTTATAGTTAACGTCTGCTTCGAGCAATGCTAAGCGCACTTCGCGCATCGCTTCTTTGACGTCTGCTTCGCTTAATCGACCGCGTCCACGCAACCGTTTAAACGTTGCCGCTAGTTTATCAGATAGACCTTCAAACGCCATTTGCTCCTCCTCATGTCTTCACGCAAAAATCATTCTTCGAGCAATTTGCGTGCCGCATTTTCAATCTGTGATGCACAATCCTCAATTTCGCGAGAATGGGATAAGTAATTGTTATAGTCACGGATTTCCTGAGCCATATTCACAATATGGGACATTTGCTCTTGCATGTCACGGAAACGTTTAGCAAGACCTAAACGTTCTTCCATTTCCAACAATTGATATTCTGCGCGTTTAATGGAATCGCGAACTCCCTGGCGTGTAATACCAGCATTTTCAGCAATTTCAGACAGAGAAAGGTCGTCATTGTAATATAACTCTATGACATCGCGTTGTTTGTCGGTGAGCATATCGCCGTAAAAATCAAACAAAAAGGACAATTCCATATTTTTTGCCATACAACAACCTTCTTTCTTCTGTATTTTTCCTCCACTGTAAAGGAAAAAACTTTACACAAAGCAACTATATAATATTTTAAAGGATTTGTCAAGAGATTTCGCAATAAAAAAAGACAAATTCCTATCATTTTATCAAAAACTCCCCTCTGTTTTGATACAAAACAAAAGGGACGATTATCAATGTTTCGTTATTCCTTTGAAAAAGCTGCTTTTTGCGCATTTTCCTGCAAAACGGCAATCTCTTCACCGGTTAATTGCAAGGCTTCTTTCAGCTTTTCAAATTCTAAAGATAACGTGGTTCCACAAACGGACATATCGTCCGTATTGATAGTAACCACAATCCCTTTGTCTAAGAATGCGCGTAAAGGATAGTCTCGTAAATCCTTATACAGACCCGTACACACATTGCTAGTGGGACAAAGCTCTAGCGGAATTTTTCGCTTAGCCAACTCCTCCATTAGAACCGGATCTTCGATGGCACGAATCCCGTGACCGATTCTTGTGGCTCCAAAATTTATCGCATCCCAAATGCTTTGTGGTCCATCCGCTTCTCCGGCATGAATGGTAAACGGAATATTTTCTTTTCGGGCTTTTTCAAAAATATACCCAAACTCATTTGTTTTATACAGGGCTTCTGCCCCCGCTAAATCGATAGCCACAACACCCTTACCCTGAAACTCCTTGGCCAAGGACAACGTTTCTAGGTTTTCTTCTTCATTGCCCTTGTCTCGCATGCAGCATAAAATCAATGCCGAGGGAATAGGGCCTTTGGCCATGCCCTCCAGCACTGCTTCAATAGCTTGCTTTTGGCAAAGGGTATCGGAATGTTTTTGAGGAGCAAACCGTAATTCCGCATAAGACACCTGCTGGGCATGAAGTTCTTTCAAAAGTGTCTCCGTGGCCTTCTTCAAGGCCTCTTTTGTTTGCAAAAGAGAACAAGGAAACGAAAACTTTCCTAAAAACTCATTTAAATCACAACAGCCATCCCGCACTTGTAGTAAAGAGCGCAATGCATCTTCACTATCGGGGATGGCTATTTGTTGTAAACTGGCTAATTGCCGGGCATTCTCAAGAGAGATGGATCCATCTATATGCAAATGTAAATCCACAAATGCTCTCATAAATGCCTTATCCTTTCAAATATTCTTTCGGGCCAATTTCGTAAATATCGTTACCCTGCGAATCAATGGCCACAATGAGTGGCATATTTTTTACCGTTAATTCCCGCACGGCTTCGCATCCTAAATCTTCCCAAGCGATGACAGTGGAGGAAAGCACACAATCTGCAAGATACGCACCGGCACCACCAATAGCACTCAAATACACCGCTCCCGTATTTTGGATGGCTTTTTTCACTGCCGCGTTTCGTTTACCTTTTCCAATCATAATGGTATTGCCTTTTTCCATCAAGAGAGGGCTAAACATATCCATACGACCACTGGTTGTCGGACCAGCAGAGCCAATAACTTGCCCTTCTTTTTCTGGGGTAGGGCCTACATAATAGATAGCACTGTTTTCTAGATTAAAAGGAACTTTTTCTCCTTTTTCAATACATTCCACAATCCGCTTATGCGCTTGATCACGGGCTGTATACACAATACCGGATAGGAGAACCATATCTCCTGCTTTTAAATCTTTTAATTCTTCCGCTGTTGCCGGAACTTTTATCTCTTTACTCATAGGCTTTTCCTCACAAGACAATGGACGCGCGACGGGTCACATGGCAAGACACATTCACCGCAACAGGAAGTCCTGCCACATGGGTTGGCATCGTTTCAATGGCCACACCAAGACAGGTGGTTTTTCCTCCCAGCCCCGCCGGTCCAATTCCGGTTTTGTTAATTTTCTTTAGTAATTTTTCTTCCAGTTCTGCATAATAGGGGTCTGGATTCTTTTCGTTTAAAGGACGCATTAACGCTTTTTTCGCAAGCCATGCCACTTTATCAAACGTACCACCGATTCCCACGCCAACAACAATAGGTGGGCAAGGATTGGATCCGGCCTTGATAACCGTATCCATGACAAATTGAACCACACCGTCCACCCCATCTCCAGGGGTTAGCATAACGAGACGACTCATATTTTCACTACCGCATCCTTTGGGAACGACGGTTAATTTCAAACTGTCTCCGGGAACAATTTTAGTGGTAATAAAAGCGGGGGTGTTGTCTCCGGTATTTCCACGGCGAATAGGATCTGCCGCAATACTCTTGCGCAAAAATCCTTCGGTATACCCGGCCACAACACCATCTTGAATGGCCTTTTCAAAATCACCAACAATATGGACATCTTGTCCGATTTCCGCATAGACACAAGTGGCTCCCGTATCTTGGCAAATGGGCATACACTTGTCTTTGGCAATTTGCAGGTTTTCTTTTGAAATCCCCAAAACTTCTTTGGCACGAGGGAATGTTTCAGCATCATAGGCACAGCAAAGCGCATCTTCCACATCTTGTGGGAGATGGAGATTCGACTGAATACACAAGTCTTTGATTACCTCTTGAATTTTGGATGCCTGAATGTCTTTCATACCTTTGTTGCCACTCCACTTTCAATGGCTGCTTTTGCGACAGCTTCCGCCACCGCTTTTACAACTCTTTTATCAAAGGCCGAGGGGATGACGTAGTCGGCACATCGTTTTTCATCTTCTACCAAATCCGCAATCGCATAAGCAGCGGCAATTTTCATTTGATCATTAATGTCTTTAGCACGAACCGATAACGCCCCTTTGAAAATACCAGGGAATCCTAACACGTTATTTACTTGGTTCGGAAAATCACTACGGCCAGTAGCTACCACCGTAGCTCCTGCTGCTTTTGCTTTGTCCGGCATAATCTCCGGTTCCGGATTGGCCATAGCAAAAATAATAGGATCGCGGTTCATGGTTTTAATCATTTCTTCTTTTAAACAACCGGGTTTGGAAACGCCGATAAAGACATCTGCGTCTTGAATGGCATCCGCTAAGCCACCCGAAATCTTCCTGGGGTTGGTCGCTTTGGAAAGCCATAATTTATGCGCTTCTGCACGCTCACAACCTTCCACCAAAACACCGAATTCATCCACAGCGATAATGTCTTTCACACCGGCGGTCATTAACATCTTAATAATGGCGGTACCGGCAGCTCCCGGTCCGTTTAATACCACACGGATAGAATCGATGGATTTGTTGACAACCCGCAAGGCATTGATGAGCGCTCCCGTCACCACAACCGCCGTACCATGTTGGTCGTCATGGAAAACAGGAATATCCAATTCTTTGCGTAAAATATCTTCAATTTCAAAACATTCTGGGCTACGAATATCTTCTAAGTTAATACCACCAAATGTTGGTGCCACAGCTTTACAAGCTGCCACTACTTCTTCGGTGGTTTTCGCATCAATCACTAACGGGATAGCATCCACACCGGCGAATTCCTTAAATAAAATGCATTTGCCTTCCATAACAGGAAGTCCCGCTTCCGGTCCAATATTCCCAAGACCTAACACGGCAGTACCGTTGGAAATAACGGCAACCGTTCTGCCTTTCATCGTGTAAGTATACACGTCCTCTTTGTTGGCGGAAATCTTGCGGCAAGGCTCCGCAACACCGGGCGTATAGGCGGTAGATAACGCATCCTTATCCTTTACCGCCACTTTGCTAATCGTTTCCAGTTTCCCTTGGTTGTCCTTATGCATCTGCAAGGACTGTTCGTTGTAATTCATGATGACAATCTTTCCTTATTTATAAAGTTTCAAAATGTACTTCTTTTAAATCCGGTGCCACATCGGTTTTTTTCTCTAAGCAACAAGCACAGGAATACTCCGAATCAATCTCGTACGTAAAAAACGAATAGTCTTTCTTCGAGACATTTTGTTTGACCGTAATCTCTTTTCCGATATGAATGGAAAACTTGTTGAGTGGAAGCGAGAAGCCTAATCCGGTTGCTTTCATAAAGCTTTCTTTTAAGGTCCACATCCGGTAAAAACATTTCTGTTTTTCTTCTTCGGTTTCTTTGCTCATAATCTCATCGTATTCCCCTTCAAAGAAAAAACGATGGGCAATTTCAAGGCAGTCTTTCTTATGCCCTTCAATATCGCATCCGCAAGGGACATCGGAGATGACACACAAGACTTTTGTGCCCGAATGGGACAAATTGAAATGAAGATCCTTTTCGTCTTTGAACACAGGTTTTTTCTCATAGAGAATGTCTGGCACACGGGAATAGCCCAAGTCTAAACAAGCCTGTCGCAGTAACAGGCCAACACCTAACGATAGTTGTTTATCCTCTTTGAAGAAATACCGGTCAATGCGATCCTTTCGTTGGCTGGACATAAGGGCATAGCCTTTTTCAAAAAGTTCCGCATCGGATAAGGGAGCTATATCTGCAAAATACACGGTTGATGTCATATGCCATCTCTCCTTATTCAATTTTTGGACCCTGCTACTTATGATAATTATATCATTAAAGTAGGGAGAATACTATAATAAAATAAAACCCGAATGCAAAATACATCCGAGTTTGTGGTGCCGCTGACCGGACTTGAACCGGTACGATGTTGCCATCGAGGGATTTTAAGTCCCTTGCGTCTGCCAATTCCGCCACAGCGGCGCTTAACTTGAATAATAATAGAGTATTTTTAAAGCTATGTCAAGAATTCTATCGCTTATTTTTTGAAAATTTGCAAAAATCTCCAAAAATCCTGGCATACCCTTTCGTCTTTAGAATTGAAAAATTGTTGATTTTTTTCATTTATTTGTATATAATATACTAGATGTCGTATGGAAAGGAGTGAACAGCATGAGCAAATATCGTGTCCAAGGCGGAAACCGTTTGGTTGGCGATATTTATATTGGTGGGTGCAAAAATGCTTGTCTCCCCATTCTCTCTGCTGTTGTTCTCGCAAACGATGTTTGTCGTATAAGCAATATTCCGAACATTTCTGACGCCTTGCTTTCCTTGGATATTTTGGAAGCTTTAGGCGCCAAAATCAAACGCATCAATAAAAACACTGTCGATATAGACCCACGCACAATTACCAGCCATGTTGTTCCTCACGACTTGGCTCAACATATGCGTGCGTCTTATTATTTTTTAGGCTCCCTTTTAGGTCGTTTCGGAGATGCTCGTGTCTCTATGCCAGGCGGATGTAACTTTGGTGTGCGTCCCATCGATCAACACTTAAAAGGTTTTCAAGCTCTTGGCGCTACTGTCCCTGCCATCATCGAAAATGGTATGATTGACGCCAGTGCCACCCAACTTATCGGAAATTCCATTTACCTAGATGTGGTCTCTGTTGGCGCCACCATCAACGTTATGTTAGCGGCCGTCAAAGCAAGAGGAACCACTATTATCGAAAATGCCGCCAAAGAACCTCACGTGGTTGACGTGGCCAACTTCTTAAACACCATGGGCGCCGATGTGCGTGGCGCCGGTACCGATACCATTAAAATTTGTGGTGTTCGCGTGTTGCACGGCGTGGAATATTCCATCATTCCTGATCAAATCGAAGCCGGTACCTATATGGCATGTGCCGTTGCCACCGGTGGCGATATCATTTTGCATGGCGTTATCCCTAAGCACTTAGAATCCATTTCCGCAAAACTCAGAGAAATGGGTGCACAAGTTAGCGAAGATGACGATTTGGTCCATGTCATTATGGAAGGACCTATCAAAGCCTGCAATGTAAAAACTATGCC
The DNA here is from genome assembly GCA_017959985.1 of Clostridia bacterium. Taxonomy (GTDB): domain Bacteria; phylum Bacillota; class Clostridia; order Oscillospirales; family Acutalibacteraceae; genus RGIG426. The sequence continues at coordinate 10,380 of JAGCZP010000079.1, forward strand.
TCACCCAGGCTTCCCCACCGATATGCAACCACAAGTCGCTGCTTTGCTAGCCATTGCCGAAGGTACCAGCATTATCACCGAGAGCATTTGGGACAACCGGTTCCGTTATGTGGATGAACTTCGTCGTATGGGTGCGCAAGCCACCGTCGATGGTAAAGTTGCTGTGTTCCAAGGAGTAAAATCCTTAAATGGATGTCCGGTGAAAGCCGTTGACCTTCGTGCCGGTGCCGCTATGATGATTGCAGCACTTGCCGCAAACGGGCAAACCGAAATTGAAGATATCCAATATATCGAACGCGGGTATGAAAACTTCTTAGAAAAACTGCATTCTGTTGGCGCCGATATCTGTCGTATCGATATTCCAACCATCACGAGTATGCGCGCATAAAGAAAACAACAAAGGCGGGACAGGCATCCCGCCATTTTTTATGAAAGGAGTGTGCAAAATGGCAAAGTTCTGTTCCCTGTTTAGCGGAAGTTCCGGAAACTGTACCTACATCAGTGCCAACAATACGGGCATTTTGATTGATGCAGGTGTTAGCGCCAAACGGATTGAAACAGCCCTAATGGAACGAAACGTTGCCCCCTCCTCTATTCAAGCCATTTTCGTAACGCACGAACACTCTGATCATATTTGTGGCGTGCGGGTTTTTGCCAAAAAATATGGTTGCGAAGTTTACGGCACTAGTGGAACTCTCACAGGGATGGAAGACAATGGCGTCATCCTAAATGACCATTACCATTCCATCAGCTCCGAGAAAACTCTTGCCGTTGGCGATTTAGAAATTGCGTGGATACGAACTCCTCACGATGTTTTAGAAAGCTGTGCGTATGTTGTGCAAACACCGGATGAGCGTCGAATTGCAGTTGCCACCGATATGGGACATATCACCGGTGAAATCAAAGCTGTTTTATCTGGATGTGATTACGTATTGCTCGAATCCAATCACGACGAAAAAATGCTAAAAGCCGGCCCCTATCCACCCTTCCTTCAAAAACGAATTTTAGGTCCTCTTGGACACCTTTCCAATGACACCTGTTCCACGTTATTGCCAGAACTTGTAAAATCCGGCGTGTCACAAATTACACTAGGACACTTAAGCCAGCAAAATAATAAACCAACACTCGCCGAACAAACCGCTGTTAATGCCTTGGAAGAAGCTGGATGTGTACGCGATACCGATTACCGGTTATCCGTTGCCAAGCAAATTTCAGATAGCCCGATTATTTGGATTTAAATCAGCTGCAAAAAAAGGATGGCACAAGCCATCCTTTTTTTATGCTTTATTAACCAATAAGCGTAAGTATATCATCCACTAAACCTTTGCTTCTCGTAGCACCAATATTATTGGCAAACAACACATCTTGAATTTTATATTTTTCTACGAAAGCATCCAGTTTCATTTCCTTGTAGTAACGATAATCTAAGACATACACTTTGGAATAATGATCTACTAAAAACGGAACTAACGCATTACCAAAAGACTCTTTGATAACCACGCAGGCCGAACCATCGTTTAAATTCTTGTTAGTAATCTCCGTAAAGGGATTATCGCCACCGATAAAGCAGTTATATTTCGAACGGGCAGCCCATTCCGAAACGTCTTGAATGACCGGCCAATCCAACCGCGTTCCGTCTTGCTGAATGAGATACATCTCTGTCTCACTCTTCGGCTTATACGCCGTACAAATATCCACCGAAATCTTTGCGTTTTGCGTTTCAGAATAGAAAGATCCTTTAAATCCATCAAATTCGATTTTTTCGTATTCGTCTAACGCATTGGCCTGTTTACCCATCTGTTGCATAAGAGAGGTATAGGCATAATAAGCACCCCGTGCGGTCCAGTGGTGATCGCTGTGGAAATACAAGTATTCGTCATTGTGATCTCTTAATAATTGTAATACCGGCACCGTGACAGCATCGCCCATTTTGCTATAGAGATATTGAATTGCCTTGTCTTGATCCGAACTATCGAGCTGGTCACGGACCTTTTCGTCCAACATGACCCCGATGCTAGTCGGAATAACCAAGTCGTACACTTTCGCCTTACCCTTTAATTTCTTCGAAATCTTGGCAATGCCTCCAGCATACTTATCGGCCGCCTCTTTGTTGAAACTATAATATTCATAAGCCGTATTGCCACGGACTAAAATACCGTTAAGCGTTTCGGATTTTACATTGGAACCACTTTGCTCTTCCCATTTTTCTCCTTTGGAGAGGGTTGTCGTTGTGGTCGGCACAGTGGTGGCAGTTGTATTCGTAGTGGATGTGGTTTTCACCGTTTTAGGAACGGTAACCTCTGTTTTCTTTGTGGGGTCGGTGGATACATCCGGAATTTCATCCGCTTTATCCACTTTCCCATACATCCGGCTATTACCAAATCCATACAAGCTCTCCCAAAGGGAATTGAGTTTTACCCAGCCTTCTCGTCCAGGGAACGTATCCGCATACCAAGTATTGATATCGTCAAAATAGTCTCCGGAGAAGAACGCGCCAACTTCAAATTTCGGGAACGATGTTAAATTTCGTTGTTCTAATGCCGAATAGGTCGGTCTTATCGGAACAATAAACGCCATTATCATTCCGAAAAATAGCAAGACGAAGAAGGTGATTACGCGTATTTTGTAATGCCATTGAATGGATTCATCCGATATTTCCGGAACAATAGGTGTCTCTTCTTTCGGTTTGGTTATCTCCTTGCTGGCAATAGATTTATGCGCTTCGTTCATGCGCTTATTCAGTTGTCGGGACAATTTCATCTTTTTCTTCTTTTTCTTTGAAGACATACGCGTCACCTCCTCTCACAAATGTTAAAATTTTAGAATTGGAAATATAAAAATGGGTTATAGCTGTCACCCACCAACGCCATGGTGGATAAGGCTAACAATAAGCCCGGTAATACAATTTGAACACTAGCATACGCATTAGCAAATTTCTGATTTTCTGCGCACAGTTTACGAGCTTGTTCGCCGCACCATTTCATCAGTGGCGTGCAGGCAATAATGGAAATGAGTAAGAACACCACTTGTCCGGCGAGAGCCGCATTGGTTTCGTGGGTGGTCCAGAAGTTATGAGGCGCTCCCACCATAGCGCGAAGTACCGCCCACAGTTGGGAGAAATCCTTAAACCGGAACAAAATCCAGCCAAAGTATACGATGATAAGTGAATAGATTCTTCCCACAAAAGCAGGAATTCTCTCTAACCATTTGCCGAGGAATAACCGTTCAGCAGCAAGGAAGATAAAGTAATATAGCCCCCATAGCACAAAGTTCCAACTGGCACCATGCCATAGTCCGGTAAGAAGCCAAACAATAAACATATTGAGAATGGTTCTCGGAATTCCTTTGCGGTTTCCACCCAAGGGGATATACACATAATCCTTGAAGAAAGAAGACAAGGAAATATGCCACCGCTTCCAAAAATCTCGTACCGACGTAGCGATATAGGGGTATTGGAAGTTTTCTTTATAATGAAGCCCTACCATACGACCCATACCAATGGCCATATCGGAGTAGGCAGAGAAATCTAAATAAATTTGAAGCATATACGCAAGCATGCTCACCCACAGAGCCAGTCCATCAGAGCTTTCAATACTCGCAACCGAGATTTCGGATCCGCCTTTTAACATTAGGAGAGAATCGGCAAGAGATCCGCACACATTGGCCAAAAGCGCTTTTTTGGAAAGACCCACAATAAAGCGGGTAATACCGCTGCTAATCTCTTTATAATCCACCGTCCGGCTGGTCAGTTCGTTCATAACATCCTTGTAACGAACAATCGGTCCGGCTACGCATTGATGGAACAGTCCCGCATATAACAGCAAAGTGTCTAATCGTTTTTGAGCTGCCACTTCTCCGCGGTACACATCCACCACATAAGACAATAACTGGAAGGTGTAGAAGGAGATACCAATGGGAAGCGCGATGGCCGGCAATAGCACGGCGGTTTTGAAAAGAGAATGGAAGGTTTGGTCAAAGAAATTGGCGTATTTAAAAACACCGATGAGACCAAGGTTTACCACACAAGTGGCCACTAGCCACCATTTCTTCACCTTTTTCTCTTTGGCTTTTTCAATTTGCATAGCAAACAGCCAGTCTGCTGTCACCATTCCTACTAGTAGCAAGATGTATTTTGGTTCTCCCCAAGCGTAAAAAATCAAAGAGAAAATCAATAAAACAACGTTCTTGCCCCGAATGCCTTTGATTAAGACATAAGAAAGTAAGCAAAGGGGCAAAAACGCATAGACAAATAAAAGACTTGAAAAGACCATGTCGTTTTCCCCCTCTCTTAATAATCTATACGTGCGCACACGCGTAAAATAGAGTATAGCACTCTACTGCGTGTTTCGCAATGTCTTTTTTAGTTAAATCCTTGCTCTCCCACAACGCTAAAAAGCAAGTTGACTTGTTTTTGCAAACCAGCATATTCGGCACTCGAAAAAGCTCCGGATTTTTCGAGTGCTTTGGCCGCTTTTTGGGCTTGCTGTAACAAATCCATATCGGTGCTAAGTGGTAAGGATTTTAACGGTAACCCACTTTGGCGTGATCCAAAGAAATCACCAGGTCCTCGCATTTTTAAATCCTCATCCGCAATCTTAAATCCATCGTTGGTCGCGACCATAGCACGAAGCCGTTGCCGTGCTTCTTCTCCCCGGGAATCGGATATTAAAATACAATCGGATTGCTCTTTACCTCTTCCCACACGACCACGCAATTGGTGCAGTTGTGCCAACCCAAACAAATCGGCATTTTCCACCACCATCAACGTGGCATTGGGAACATCCACTCCCACTTCGATAACGGTGGTTGCGACTAAAATAGACGTTCTGCCTTCGGAAAAGTCTTTCATCACCGTATCCTTTTCCGCCGGTTTCATTTTTCCATGCAAAAGTCCCAAACGATACCCTTTAAACGGTCCATTTTGTAACTCTTCGGCGTATTCGGTTGCTGCGACACGCTC
>JAGCZP010000080.1 GCA_017959985.1 Clostridia bacterium
CTTTGTCAACCAACTGTTTCCATACCGCTTCATCCATGGTCAGCGCCCTTGCCTTTCTGTGTTTTTTCATTGTTATTATTACACAACTCAGCTGAAAAAAGCAATACATTTCAAGCGGTTTAATGCTGAAATACAGGTTTTATATAAAATGATAAGAGCGGTTGACACAACTTTTTTTGTTTGCTAAACACGCGCTAAAAAGATATAATATGACCAAAGAGAAACAGAAAGGAGTGAATCCATGGGACTGTTAATCGCCATTATCTATTTAATCTTTGTCAGCCTCGGCTTGCCTGACTCCCTTTTGGGCGCTGGGTGGCCTACCATGCAAGTTGCCTTCCACGTCCCTTCCTCCTATGCCGGCTATGTGGCCATGACCTTATCCTTTATGACAATCATTTCCGCACTCGTTAGCCCTCGTATTATACGAAAAGTTCACACAAAATGGATTGTGATTGTCTCCATCTTCTTAACCATCGTCGGATTAGTCGGTTTCTCCCTCTCCACCCACTACTGGATGTTATTCTTGTTTGCTATTCCTTATGGATTTGGAGCCGGATCTATTGACGCTGCCGTCAACCACTACGTTGCTAACAACCACTCCGGCGCGATTATGAATTTTTTGCATTGCTTTTATGGACTTGGTGCCATTATAAGTCCCTTAATCATGGGATATGCTCTTTCTGTGGCGCGATGGAATGAAGGGTATCGTTGGACTTCCTATATTCAAACAGGTATTCTTCTTGTTTGTATCCTTTCTCTTCCTTTATGGAAAAAGAGTCAACAACATTTTGAAGAAACCCGTACAAAAAGTATGGGAATCAAAGACGCAATCAAACTCCCCGGCGTTTTACCCACCTCCATTGCCTTTTTTGCCTATTGTGCCAGCGAAGCTACTTGTATCTTATGGACCTCTAGTTACTTTGCCGGAACAAAGGACGGCCTAAGCGATGAGTTAATTGCTTCTTTTGGGTCGCTAATCTTTGGAGGGCTGTTGGCGGGAAGAATCCTCTCCGGAATCATTTCCAACAAACTGGGAGACCGTCACTTAATTCGCCTTGGTGTCCTTGTGGAACTCATCGGCATCACGCTTGTACTGCTTCCCTTTGATCACTATGCTCCCGCCGCCATTGGCTTTCTGGTTATCGGCGCCGGTATGGGCCCGGTATATCCTTCCATTCAGCACATGGCTCCCGCCAATTTTGGAAAAGAAGAAAGCGCTGCCACCATTGGCTTGCAAACCGCCTTCGGTTGCATGGGCAGTTCTTTCATGCCCATGATATTTGGCATTATCCAACAACATATTGGTATTGCCATTATGCCTCTCTACTTACTATTCTTTGCCTGTATTACTTGCGGACTACTAGAATATACCTATCGCGTTATTCGGAAATAATACATTTTTAAATCCAATAAGAGCGTTTCTCGCCCAGATAGCATAGCAAAGCACCGACCACATTACATATGGTCGGTGCTTTTATGAAGTACCTAAAAAACTGAGTCGTTTGATAACACTTTACTCTTTATTTCTTTGTATATTCCACTTTATCTCCGAAACTATCTTCGATTATTAAAGTGTTTCCACTAATGGTATAACCATACTCGCTAGCCATTGTGTTTCCTGTGTAGAGAATAGACACGGTGCTACCCGTATCTTCATAGGTAAATTCCATCACCGTTCCGCCGGCAGAATAACTGCCAGTTCCATTATCATTAAATGTGTAGGTGTATCCGCCACTGGTATATTCCCAAGAACCAATAATCGCACCTGGTTTAGCGTCACTACCGCCGCCTTGGCTTTCTTCTGCTTTGGATTCGGTTTCAAGAGCTTCGGGGTAATCCGATTTACTATATCCGATAATCTCGGCTAACTCGTCAAAGCTTTTCCCCATGCAATAATCTATTTGATTTTGAGAGAAACCTGGTTGTTCATCCGTCCAACCAGTATCATCTAACCGACGGAAGTTAAAAACTAAAGATACCGATCCCGCTTCTTTCGACACATCAATACGGGTTGATAACGTTCCGTTTGATTCGGTCATACGTACATCTTTAAAATCTACGGAAATCCATTTACCACTTAGAAGAATCACTTCTCCCACAAACTTAGCGCTCAAGTTTTCAATGGGTGTATCTTCTACATTTAATCCGATAAATGGCGTAATGGTTCCCTTGTCATCAATGTTTAGTCGCGCAATGGCCGCAACCGTACCTGTAAGCGTATCTGCATATTTCCCTGTTGCATCCACGAACTCTACGCATCCATTCCAGTCACCCTTATACCTGTTCAACAAAGCACTATCTATGGCGCTTTTCTCTTGAGCAGTGGATTCCGCTGGGGTATCCTGTTTGTCACAAGACGCAAACAGCGCCATCACAAACAAAAGACACACAAGAATACTGAATACCGACAAATACCTTTTCACTTTTTACTCCTCCTCAAAACCTTTCTTTTTTTCATTCCCAAAGGGAAGATTTTTACCTGTTGCATTTTCGTTCAAAGTAGTAATAGGTGTCATCTTTTTTAGAAAGCACAAATCCGTTTCCCTCTATCATACGATATGAAGAGATGTTTTCATGAAAACATTTTGCTATTGCATGCGCCCCTAACGTTTGTTCCGCATAATCTGCCGCCAATCCAAATGCCGTTTTTCCGTACCCTTTTTGATGATATTCCGGGAAGAGACGGCAACCAATTTCCAAAAAACGCTCAGCCGTAAAATTCCAGAGAATCACTTCTCCTATCATCGGTCCTTCTTTTGTTTGCCGAATAGCAAAGTTAATGGAATCGCCTAGGGACATATCAAACTGCACCGAATTATAAAACGTGTCATCCGTTATCTCTCCAAGCCAACTTAAATCTTTTCGATAATCGTAGCCCCAATACCGATTGTTCTCCACATCCATATTAAGTTCCTTATAAGCTTTCTTGTCGCTCTCTCGTATTTGCGTTAAAACAATATCGCCTTGCGCTAACACAAGAGACGGATCCCACTGTTTTGTAAAAGAATCCACATGCACAACATGTTTATTCACGAGCTTTATGGGATGATAACGCATTTTTGATATGCGAAGCCCTTCATCTCCTGAATCGTCTTCCCGATTAATATACCGAAGCGTTCCACTCCGTTGACTATCCATTAGACGAACAAAAGAAACAAACATGGTCGGATAGGCGCCTTCAATAGTTCTTAACGCTTTTTCCACATGAACGAGCAGCATCTCTCCCACAACTTCCCCGATGGTGACAGCCACTAGTTCTTCTTCCACAAATAATCCCGCCGCGTAAAGACCCAGCTCCTCAAACACTTCAAACAGTTTTCTGGTTTGCTCCAGTTCTCGTTTTTCCAGCCGTTTAGCATCACTATGTTCTTTTTCGTAATCACATAGCATCTGTGTTATGAGAGGCAAATCCTCTTTTGTTAAAAACCGTACATAAGGGTCTCCATAGAGTTTTTTGAACTTATTTATATGATTGCGTTGAGTGTTATATTTTCTCCCGCGCAAATCCCGAATCTCTTCAAAAGAATATAGATAATCGCTCCATTTTCGGTCATAATTTCCCATAACCGAAGGAAATCGCTTGTCTTGTTGCATCGCCTCTAAAAGGGGTTCATCTATGGCAAAAAAACGAAGGGGGAAATGGTTTTCTAGCACATACGCTTTTAGTCCTTCAAGCATGCCATCCGGATTAGCGCCGACAGGATAACTAAACGCAGGCTGTTCGCCAATCATCTCTCGAACAACCAACGTCTCCTCCCAAACACAAAAGTGAACCTTTGTATGGGCATTCCACATAAACAAATACCCGGCAGAAATATCGCTGCATAACAAAGAACTCTTTTGAATGCAAGGGATTACCTTTTTCAAAGATTCCAGCGAAAAAGGTTCAAATGTCAGAACACCACTCATCGCTTAGCCATTTGTTTCCTTTCCATTTTCTCTAGTTTTACTATACCACAATCACACACTCGCAAGCAACTCCCTCAAAAGCCGGTATATAGACAATTCCCATACGATAAGGTAGTTTTCTATACTCTTGTAATTCCATTTTTTCTCTCTTTTCTTGTAGTTTTTTAGTAAACAAAATAAGGCTAGGATCCCCTAGCCTTATTTATAACCTCATAAAATGTGTTTGTTCTTATATTTTCCTCTTCCAATATTGGCAATATTATGCATAAGAATCAATGGGAGGCCCACAATGAAGAGAAGTATATAAAACAGTCCCGAGCCGATTTTAAGGATAGCATCAATTTTATCGTCTTTCATGTCAATTTCTAAATCGCCATTGCAATCGCCCACAATGGGGTCTGGGTCCGTGGCGCTCGCCGGAGCGGCAAAAGTCGCAAACGAAGCAACAAGCAGTGTCATACTTAGAAAAATACTACAAAATCTTTTTA
>JAGCZP010000081.1 GCA_017959985.1 Clostridia bacterium
AAAGATAATAATTTGTAGACCAGACTTGATAATAACATCGTACAGTTTGCTACTCAAATTGGTCATAAAGGTAATAATACTCTCTGGCATACTACCTTGTAATAACGTATTAACGAAATCCGATGAGGAGAAGGCAGACGACATCGAGTTGGCTGCTGCCGTTGCACTACGGGCCATCATCATATTCATAAGTTGGTTTTTATCCATGGTTGCTAAGACACCGGTGGACATAACAACGGGTAGGAAGAAAATGGCACGAGCAAGCCCTCTGCCCTTGAATTCCCGACTGAGAATAAGAGCGGAGAAAAAGCTGAACGGTACCACAATAATGGTGTCTAAGAACATGTTCTTAACCGAATCAATCAATCTATTGAGATACTTGGTGTCGACAAACAAGACATAGCGATAGTTTTCCCAACCTTTGGATTCTAAGGTATAACTGCTGCCGTGAATCTTAATATCGTTAAAACTAAAGATAAACGATTCCACAAGCGGAATGCCATAGAACAACAAGAATCCAATTAAGAAGGGTGCCACAAAGATCCAACCTGTGTTGTTTCTTCGTGCCATTAACTTGCCGCCGTTTGGCCGAAGCACCGTACTTCCTTTACGTTTCATTCGTGAACCATACCTTTCTTTGCTTTTTGAAAATCAGCAAATTCTTTATGCATTGGCACTTACGCTTTTAAGTAGCTACCGGCTGTAATGGTGCCGTCGCTTGTCTTAAAGTCTTTTGTGCCATAGTTGACATACACACTATGTCCGTTATCGTAACTGACTTTTACCACTAAGTCATTCAAACGTTCATAGCCGACCATCTTCGCGCCATAGACATCCGACAAAGCATCCGTTACGGTACTGGTAACCTCTTGGATACTGTCTTTAATGGTGTCGTATTTAACGTTATAGAATTGATCGTATTTTGTATATTTGACTTTACTATTGTCTTCAGAAATTGCAATAAAGTTAGGTGCACTACCTGTCTCAATACATTGAAGTGTATAGTACTTAGAGTCGGCTGCTAAGTTCCACACATCGGCCGTATAAGTCATGGTGCCCGAGAGCAACATTTGGGTAAACGGTACCGAGTAGGAAATCAGCGGGCTAGCGTTAGAATTCATGGCCACTTCGGTTGCCACATCCAAATTGGACAACGCATAGAAGTTGGCTCCACGGGACAAGACACTGTATTTTTCAGAAGCTTTGCTCAAGCACTCCACCATATCATCGGCGGCTTGGTTTCTGGTTACAAAGTTATCCCGGTTATAATCGCTGGATAAATCGGTCGCCATATAAGTTAGCCCAATTCCATCCATAGAAAGTTTCTTTGCATAGCTGTCTAAAAGACTGCTACTACTCTTCTTCATGGTTTTTGGCGATACCAGATAGCCATAGAAGCCTTCTGGGTCTGCCATAAAGTTTGAAATATTAAAGTCGGCCTTGAAGGATGCTTCCCGCATGATACCACGGGTGGCACCGCTAGTGGTGGAGAATCCATCAAAGAGCGTATTACGATAGACGTATTGCAAATCCACCAAAGGATAGAACAGTCCACCGGACTCCTTAATGCTATCGGCCAAAGTTTGTAAATCGGAAAGTTTTCCAAGTTTACCCTCTGCACGAACGTCATTTTGGAACTTGCTCTTCATACCGCCTTTTGTCCACGCATCGTATTGATACACAATTTGATTGCTAGACAAGGTCTTGTTCAAATCATCGGCAATTGCTTTTGCCTCTTTAAAGGTCGTCAAAGGAACAATGTATTCCGTCGGAACACCGGCCACTGTCTTAATATCGTCAATGGCGCCAAGGAATTCCACCGAAACCGGAACTTTCTCCGATGGTTTAGCATCTGGCAATTGTTTGTTCTCTTCTAAGCGTCCTTTATAGTCTTGAGCGATATCCACCCACGTATTTTTACTCTTTGGCAAGAACGTGAAGTTAATAGAAATCGGATCCAAAACCGCTTTATTCGAATAGGTAATAACATCGTTTTCATCCATATGGACTTCTTCAATGTCTAAAAGTTGGAAATAGAATCCGCCATACCCTGGGGTCGATTTAATGTTGGTACAAGGTTCAATACGGAGATAGGCAGAAGCAGCGCTGCTGTCAATCACACCGTATATAGCCCCATCATTATTGGTAATACCATACACAGGGAAGTACAAATTGTACTTATTGGAAGTACCATTCTTTTGCACTTTGGCATAGTCTTTTCCATAAAACCGTTCCATGTACTCCGACGTACCGGTGGTAGCCCGTTTGTTCATCTCCACAATGGCGCCACTGCCGTCCGGAATAATCATATTGGTAGAGGAAAGACCGTTGGCGGTGTTCCAATGTGGTAACACTTCGATACCTTGAATCTTAATGTTCTCGGTAGAAGTGGTAATCTTATCGGTTGGAACATCCACGTAAAGTTTTCCGTCTTTTAAGGTATACACCACGGTAATGGAATAGTAAGGTGTGGTCTTTTCTGGTTCCACATACCCGACCAATTTTTCTTGTTCCACACGATCGGCCTCGGTAAAGCCGGCCTCGGTTAAATACTTGGTAACATTCTTAAGTTCCAAACGAGAAGGAGAATTCTTTAACACACGAAGTTGTCTAAGTTCTTCGGCTTTAGTGTATTTTTCTTTGATGGCGTCAATAGTGTTTTTGTCTGATTTATCCACCGTGTCCAGATTCATAAGACCATAGTATTTCTTAAACTTATACTGGTCGCCAGAATCCTTAATCGTTTTCAAAATCTCTTCGAATTTCTCAATCGTCATGGCTTGAGGATATAGCGGTACCGGAGGTTTCTTTCCGAAGAGATAGGAAACCTCTACCCCGTTGTCCACATTGTTAATGAGGAATTGTCCGTATTGGACACTCTGATCAAAGTTATTGACAACACTGATGGTCTCTGCCTTATCAATTTGTGTCACTAACAATTGCGAAGAATAAATTCCTAAATGGTTTTGGTTGTAACCCAACCGTTGTTGTGGATTGGAATACCAAACGGTTCCATCCTTGGTTTGCACAGCAATTTCGGTGGTCAGCTTATTAATATACAAGCTCAGTCCATCCGCGCTGGCAACTTTTTGCATATTCTTGAGGCCAAGCATCGCCTCGACTTGTTGCAAGGTATCATCGCTTGTGGTCCATTTAGCGAACTCTTCATCGGTGAGTTCTTTATACAAAAGCGAAGTCCCCGCACAGCCGGTCAATCCTAAGAGAAGGCAGGCAATGATTAAGCATACAACAATACGTTTTAACATCACTCTTTTCACCTGCTCACACCCTTAGTTGAATTTCGGTAACAATACCGCTTAAATAGCTATATAGCGAATCGAACATACTGGCAAAGAGAACCATCAAGAACATGATAAACACCATGCCGAAGAGGGTTAAGATAACGGTAAAGACCGCCTTGCTCAACGAGAATTGGTGAACGGTTAAGTTTCCAATAAAGGCATAGAGCAAGAAGAACACTTCCCCGATTCCATTCACAATGCCAAGGAATCCCGATTCTCCTGCTGTAAACCAATAACTCATCGGAACATAGAGAATATTGGTGATAATAAACGGTACGGTGGCATAGCATAAAGACATATAAATATCTTTAAAGCGGCCTTCCCCATCCATCAAAGCGGTAACCGACCAGTTGGCAATACACCACAGGAAGAACGGGAACAGTACGTTCGCCATTTCACGAATAACACTATATTCACGAGGGTTAATGGTATTAAAGATAAATCCGGTATAGACCTGTTTCAAAATAACAGAGAAGACGAACAGCACCATTAAAATGATACATGCTGTCATATCCCCTTGTCCTTCAAAACGCATTTCATAGACGCCTTGAATGGGATGGGAGATGATCGTGCCGGAATACTTTAATCCATCAAGGATTTTCTTTTTATTCAAGCTCCGTCGCCTCCTTCTGCTTTTTTAGTTTGTTTTTCTTCATAATTTTTAACACAAAACTGAGAACCAATAGTCCGATGATGGTAAAGACAATCGGCATGAACCATCTGGCTAGCACTTCTTTTCTGGTTTCTTCCCAAGCTTTGGAATACCAGGTTTTGTTGTTACAAAGTTCAAACAAACGCATGGACTCTTCATAATCGCCATTCCAATAGGCGGTTTTGCCCAGTCCTAAATAAGCCAAGTCGTAAGTCGAATCGTAATCGAGTACTTTCTTCCAAATAGTGGAAGCATCTGAATACTTTCCGGCTTTTTCCAAACGAATGGCATCAATAACCGCATTGGCAAACTCCGTCCGTTCATAGAGGAAAATTGCCGAGCTATTATTATCTAATACATATAAATAGTTATCGTTTTGTGCGATAGCAATTGGGGTCTTCATACCACCGGCGGTGATATCCGGCCCACTAAAGGCATAGAGTAAATAGCCTTCGTTGTTATACACAAAGATGTGATTACGGTTGTTATCCAGCAGCGCATACGTACCATAGTTACCACAAGACACGTCAGTAATTTGGGATAATCCGTTATACGTAGCGTCTGGGTTTTCCATGGCATTGAGAATATCGGTATCGCCAACTGGTGGCGCATAGCCATCTCGTTTTAAGATATCGGTACCCATCATGTTCAGTCTACGAACAAGGGCTCCGGCTTCGGTTCCATCGTTGTGTTTGATCTCCGATAAAACGGTGGACACATCGGTGGTAAACAAGGTGGCAAAGATAAAGCCCTCTTTATCTAAGTCGATGTTATTGTAGTTAATCGGAACGCTGGTTGCCGTTCTCTTTTTCTGGGCGTCGGTGTAGACATATTTTTTCATAAACTTGGTGAAGGCATCGATAGTAACTTTACCAGCAGCCAAGAAACCATCAAATTTTCCTTCTTTATTAAAGGTAACAATACCTTCGTTAACGTTGGTGGCAACCACATAGACACGGTTGGTATGGTCAACGACCACACGAGAAGGAATGTATCTCTCGATAAATCCATCCGAAATGATAGGGCTATCCGCTCTCGCCGGTGCCGCAATGGTGTTCACCAGTTTTAAGGTGTTATCCTTTTGTGCTTTCAAATGGTACACGTCTTTGGTAGAAGAGTCGGCAACATAAATTTCCCCTTTGTTGGTCTCTTCCCCTGTGACAAAAATACCACATGGTTTTGTGAATGGGACAAATTTCCCACCATCGTAAAAGCCTAACCAGTGGGCTTTCACATTTAGTTGGGCATCCATTTTCACAATGCTATTATCTTTTGCTTCATCCCCATTGGTGGTAAGATACACAAACCCTTCGCTATCGGTATAGATATCGATAACCTTCTTAATGCTTCCAATCCCCATGGCGATGCCGTCTACCTTACGGACTAAAGAATACGGGTCAGGACATTGTACCGTATCTCCCCAGCAATCGTAGGTAAAGGATGTAAAGGCGGATGTTGGTTTATACACAGAATCCTCGTTGGAGATAACTGCGGATAAATCCACCTCTGTTTTCTCAGAGGTATCCCCCGCTTTGGAGGTATCCCCTTCTGAGCTTATTACTTGCGGTGTTGACGTAGGCTCGTCCGCATAAGCTACGGACCCTAAGGACAGTAGCAGACAAGCAATCAACATCACACAGAGTAACGGTTTTCTCATATTCTTTTTGGCTCCCTTCTTCTAGCGATTTGGGCCTTCCGTCACTCTTTAATACCAGAGGACGCCATTGTATCCAAAACTTGGCTTTGGGTTGTAATAAATAGGATAATCGGAACGCTCATGAGCAACACGCTGATAGCACCAGCGACACCCGCACGAGCAAGTCCGCCTTGCGAAATCTGTTGCAAAGCAAAGGCTAATGGTTTGATTTGTTCGGTACGGATCAAAACACCACCGGTGTTGTTCCACAAATCCGTTGCCGAGAAGATAATCAAAGTCAACCAGGCAGGTTTGACATTTGGCATAACGATGGTAAAGAAGATTTTGAGTTCCCCAGCACCATCGATACGGGCCGCTTCCAACATAGCATCATGAATGCTGGACATAAACTGTTTCATAAGGAACAAGCCCATAGCCGAACCAATCGCTGGCATGATTAATGCCCAGTAGGTATCGACTAAGTGTAAGCGAGACATGATGATAAAGTTAGGAATGGAGGTAACGTTTGGAGTGAATAACAAAGCCACGACGACTAAGGAGAAGAATGCGTTTTGTCCGCGGAAATGAATTTTCTCCAAGGAATACGCTGCCATGGAAGCAAAGATAACGTGAAGTCCAGTACCCACAACCGTAATAAACACGGTGTTAAAGAAGTAACGAGTAAAGGGTACATAGGAGTTACTCATAACAATGGATAAGTTCTTAAAGTTGTCAAAAGTAATGTGGTGCACGAAGAAACGGGGTGGGTATAAGAACAATTCATCGTATGGTTTTAAGGAGTTACAAATAACGTACAACATGGGTACAAACATCATCGCACTGAATAAGATAAGGAAAATCATGACGAAGATGTCGCCGCCCAGGGACCGCATGGATTTTACCGCAAAGATATGCCGTAAGAACCGACGGATCCGAATAAAGAATGTTTTGATTCCTCTTCCAATTTTCTTGAAGAAACCGACAATTGCATTGAGAACAGGAATGTTTACTTTTTTCTTTTCGCTCATGTTCCTGTCCTCGCAATCAATTTATTAATCGCCCAGCGCGAAACTAACATCATGAGGAATAAGACCGTTGCCATGGCAGAGGCATAACCTAAGTCAAAGCGCTGATAACCATAGTCAACCATCAAGTTGACTATCGTCGTTACCGAGTCTTCTGTTGACGGGTACCCCGCTAAAGCAATGGTTTGTTGGTGAATGGAGAAAGCGCTGGTAATACTCATCGTTGCGCCGAAGAGCAATTGTGGTTTCATCATGGGCAAGGTAACATACCAAAGTTCTTGCCAACGGTTGCGAAGACCATCAATTGCCGCCGCTTCATAGAACTGGGTATCAATGGTACGGAAACCAGCAACGAAGGACAAGAATCCGGCACCCATGGAACCCCAGAGGACGCAGATGATGATAACGGTAGAAATATAGTTCGGGTCGGTCAACCATTCGATTGGCTTATCCACGATACCATACTCCATTAAAGTACTATTGATGTATCCATAGGCGTCACCAGAGAACAACACACTGAAGACGACGTAAATGGATCCGGCAATGGTTGGAGAATAACAAATCAACACGAAGAGCATACGAATCTTCGAAGAGATTTCGTTAATCATCCAAGCAACTAAGTAGGATAAGATGTATCCACCAGGGCCACAAATGATAGCAAATTTCAAGGTGTTTTGTAACGCAATGGGGAATACACTATCACTGGTCATCAAACGGATATAGTTTTGGAACCATATCAGTCTGGTGGGTTGGAAGATGTTGTAATAGGTAAATCCATAGATAATGGAAATGACAACCGGCAAAACGGTAAAGGTGACGAAGAAGATAGCATAAGGTAACAAGAATGCTATGGCAACTCTGTCTTTTTTCCAATTTTGTCGCCAATCACATGCCAATGGTGATTTGCTCATTGCTTATCCTCCACTTCTTTACTATTTTCGTCCAGTTTAAACTCGTCACGTTTGTACTCAATTTCGTTGGTGATAATCTTAGCATATTTCAAAATGGTTTCCCGTGCATCGTCTCTTCTCTCTTTGATACAAACCGCACGGAAAGCGTTGTTAATATGACGTGGTGTGTAGTAACTACCGGGTGTTTCCGGAATGGTTTGGGATTTCACCGACTCGGCATTAAGGGTGGCCAACTCGTCTTTCGACCAAGCCAAGGAATTAAAGGCTTCCTTATTGGCGGTTGCATAACGAGCGGCGGTGCCTAACAAGCACTCTAAGTTGGTTGCGTAACTGGTTTGGGTCTTGGTGGATGTCCACCATTTTAAGAAGTCCCAACCGGCTAACTTGTTCTCACAAGCATCCATCAAGATAACGGATGTTCCACCGCCCTTGGTGGCATTGTTGAGTTTTCCATCTTCTCCGATGGTACCTGGCACCAACGCCATGGACCATAAACCTTTTAATTCTGGAGCAGCAACCGATAAGTTGTTGTAGAACGGGAAGTCGGAGAGTAAGATGGGCGACTCACCTGTACGGAAACGGCTCAACAAGTCAAAGTTTGTAGGCAAGCCGTAACTGGTGTAGAGGTTTGTCCAGTATTCAAACGCTTCCACCGCGTTTTCACTGCTCAAAGCCGAAGCTTTGAAATCATCGGTATAAAACGATCCATTGTTTTGATAGAGGAAGATAGCGTAGGTGTTAATACCATATTGCTCCACGTCCGCACCGGTCTTATCACCGGTCTCCATCAAAATGGACATGTTGTTACTTTGTAAGGTTGGTAAGATATCGATAACATCTTCCCAAGACCACGGATTGTCTAAGGTTGGTGGGGTGATACCCAATTGCTTTAATACGTCCACACGATAGAACATAACGGTGTAGAGATACTGATCGGGCAATCCATACAGCCCTCCGTTAAAGCTAAAAGGCACAATGGCTTGTTCAGAGTTGACAAAACGAGCTAACACTTCTTTTAGTTCGTCTTGCGGAACATCCTTATAGAGGTTGGCTGACGCACCACGCATCGCATACTCAACCGGGAGTTTTGCGGATGCGTTTAACAAAACATCGGGACCGTTACCGGCTGCCACCGAAGGCATTAGGGCATCAATCGGAACCACTTGCAAATCCACACCAATGGTTTGTCCGTAACTCTCTTTGGATTCTGGGGTGTAATAGGAACGAACGAGTTCGTTAATGATGGAAGCTTGGTCACGACCGAAGGTAGTCCAAACGGTAATGGTATCGGCGACACCATCACTGGTACCAGCTAAACTGTTATAGTCTTCTACGAAAGAAGCCACAAACAATTGGGTCTTGTACCAAATCTTTTGGAAGAAAGAACCTTCTGCCTTTAAGGACGTATCGTCCGGTGCGGCGATACAGATGTAATCAATGTCAATTGGTCTTGCCTGCGCGGCGGTCATAACTTCGCTCAAAGAAGCGATGTTATCTTTATAGTATTTAAGCTGCGATGCAATGGTGTTGGGATCGTCTAAGAAATCTCGTAATTGTAAAGCGGTCTTGTGAATCGAAGACAACGCACTACCGGAAGAACCGGAGATTTCTTTAATGGTATCTTCAATCGCCAACAATTCATCGGCTTCTATTTTCATCTTTGACTGATCTTTCGGATAAGCGACTTTTCCGCCTTTTTCGGTTGGTTTTTGGCCAACGATTTCGGGGATGAGTTTTTCGAGCTCATAGTCACGATCCGTATCAGGAGTGGAGCTCATAACCATGATGAGTTCCCGGTAAATATCGTTTAGAGCGGCAATGCTCTTCTCCAAACGCTCTAACACTGGTCCCATATCGCCTAAGGTAACGCAAAGGGATAAGTCGTAGGTCTTGCCTGCTTCAAAGTAGAACTTACATGGTTCGTCATTGGCAGAGACGGTATAGATGGACCAGTCCGTATCGTAGGTAAAGTGAATGTCGGCAGCTTCTTCGAAAGGAATGTTTCCATTGATACGAAGAATACGGGCCGAATAAATATCGCTGGAATACAATTGTCTGGTACGCATACGAATTTCGTACATAGCCGTTTCGGTTGGCGTAAATCTCCAGGTCACTTCTTGTCCAGCGGTAGACCAGTTTTTACCACCAATGTAGTTTAAACGGATTTTGGAACCGTCACGAGGGGTGGTGATAGGAGAAATCCGGTCTTCTTGTGGTGTCAAGGTGGCGTCACTCTTCGAATAAGTGTCTTCCCCTTGAATCACATCTAAAGATTGTTTGGCACCAGCAATGTCTTTATACTGAGCCGAATATTGTTCATAGGTAAGCAGTGGTTTGGGAGCAATCAACGTCACACTATGAATTTTCACGCTCTCACGGAGAGCCACAAAAGTAATGGTCGATTTTCCGTCCACATCAAACAAAAGTGGTTCGGAATAATACCCTGCAGAATCTTGCAATTTGCGAACGAGCCAACCGCGCTCTTCAAAGGTCATGCAGATTTGGCTTGGTTTGATATCGTTTCCATTTGCATCCTGCTGAATTTTCTTGGTATCGTTTTTCCACAAACGGGATAAGCTTATGTCACGAGATTCTTCAAACGGAATATTGTTATCTAGTAAAACAGCGCATTCCACGTCACGGGTTCTCGCAGGATCCACATCGTATTCTAATTGAACTTGATATAATCCTTTCGCCCCGGCCGGTAATTGGAAGGTGGCGTATCCTTCTTCGGCTACGTTCACATTCCCTTCCCCATCCACGGAGCATTGTCCGGAAGTGGATGTGTTAGAAAGCGTCAAATCCTGGGTTTTACCCCCTAAGGATAATGCTTCTTTCTCATCTTTTGCGCCTTTGGAGGTAAGGAATTCTTTGTACGACTGAGCTTCCACTAACGGAATCGCGGTAATATCCAACTTACCGGACTCGGTCGTCCCAACACTCCCCTCTCCTTTTTGTGAGGTCGACAAAGCAGCAGCGACAGTATTGTCTTCTGCTTCTTCCTTTGCAGCCATTGCCGGCCAAACACTTGTTGTTAGAATCAAGATTGCCAATAGCAAACATGATGCTTTTTTCCAAAGCTTTAGCAAACTGATTTCCTCCCATCTGTGGATTTCCGTTCGTTTCTCTCAAAGAAAATCAAACACTTAATAAACGCACCTATTTCCGCCGCGAAAAATCACGGCGGAAATAGGGATTTTGTTACATTGCGAAATTAGGCAGCACCATTTTGCTTCTTAATTTCGATGAGATAGGTGCTCTCATCCATAGCGGCTTCGATTTCGGCTTTGTAGGTGTTGGCGATGGATTGTGGAGTACCTTTGTTTTCGACGAGCTCTTGATAGATATCTTTGAAAGCTTGACGAACATTGAGGCCTAATTTGTAAAGACCTAAAGACTCGGACTTGTGATTTAAGATGATATCTTTATAAACATCAACCGAGTTGTTATCGGAGAATAAGGCTTCACCTTTGGCGGTGACGCGATCTTCTTCGCTGACGGTGGTGTCAGGAGCGTACAAATCACAATAGACACTGAAAGCTAATTTTTGAACATTAGCATCTTGGTTGTTGTAGATGAAGTATTCAGTGCTACCACCGAAGGAAGCATCCACATAATCGGTACCATTTGGTCCCATTGGGAAATAGGTCAATGCATAATCTTCTGCATTGCCATTTTCAACCATCTTGTCACGGATGTATTCGACAACCCACTCTTCGCAGACGATCATACCGGCTTTGCCATTGACAAAGGTGTCAGCAGCTTTTTGCCAATCGGCTAAGAAAGGTTTGCCACCAAATAAGGACTTATCGGTGCTGGCCATGGTGTTGAACACGTTCATGGCTTCTAAGCATTTGGCTCCATCGAGCTCTAATTTTGGCATATTGTCATCACCGTAGGTGATTGGTTTGGCGCCATTGGCGAGCATGAAGCAACCTAATAACAATTCATCGGTGGTGGTGATGAGACCATATTGGGTCACGTTACCACTGGTGTCTTTCTTGGTTAACTCTTTGGCATAGGTTTCGAGTTTGCTAAAGTTCCATTCTTTGCTGGAAACTAAGGTGCTAGGATCGGCGAGGTTGGCAGCTTTCAACAATCTGGTGTTGTAAACCAAACCGGCGGTCATAGCCACTTGCTCACGGCTGAAGGAATAGATTTTCGAACCGAAGGTACCGGTATCTTTAACGGTTGGATCCCAAGTACCATCGTTCCAATCAATACCAACTTCTTTGGCGATGGGAGCCACGTCAGCAACAATGTTGCCGGCAACCCATTCGTCGAGGAAGTAAGGATAGATCAACATGATATCACCAAAGACTTCACCGCCCATGGCTTTTGCAACCATGAAATCCCAGTAGTCGCTTTGGTCAATTTCAGAATTGAACTCAAATTTGATGTTGTACTTTTTGTTGACTTCTTCGATACGTTTGATGAGTAAGTCAGTTTCATCAGAAACGCCTGGCTCCAAGTTCACGATGCGAGGAGTACCAAGTTTAATGGTGGCACCTTGACCATCGATAGCTGCGATGTCAGTTGTTTTGCCACTCTCTGTGGAAGTGCTGTTGTCATTTCCGCCGCCATTATTGCAGGCGCCGAAAGAGACAACAACGAGTGCTAGTACGCACAAAACGCATAATACTCTAGCCCAATTTTTCATTAGAAAAGCCCCTTTCTGCTTTTTCAAATAATATATTGCCAAGCGGATTTCAAAGACTCCGCTTAATGCACACGACCAAATGTCCGCACGCGCGTACAAAAAATATAAAAGTTATAAAACAAATATAGCATACCAAAATGCAAAAATCTCATACTTTTTGGGCGAATATTTATATTTTTGGCGTAAATGTATATAAAAACCCCAAAAAAATGTAACTTAACTTTAAACATTTTGTTAAAATACATACCAAATTATATAGTTTGTTATGAGAATTGTCAATAGAATTGTGAAAAAAATGCCATTTATTTGTGAAAATGCACAAAAAGAGGGTCCCCTACCATCGTAGAGGACCCACACACAGGAGTTATCAAGCTCTCGTATTCTATTTTAGCGCTTCTTCCACCGAAACGGCGCAAGCAACGGTAGCACCAACCATGGGGTTGTTACCCATACCGATAAGACCCATCATTTCCACGTGAGCAGGAACGGAGGAAGAACCGGCAAATTGGGCATCCGAGTGCATACGACCCATGGTATCGGTCATACCATAAGAGGACGGACCAGCCGCCATGTTATCCGGGTGGAGCGTACGGCCTGTACCGCCACCAGAAGCCACGGAGAAGTATTTCACACCATTTTCCACAGCCCATTTCTTGTAGGTACCGGCAACCGGATGTTGGAAACGAGTTGGGTTGGTAGAGTTACCAGTAATGGAAACGCCAACATTTTCCAGTTTCATGATGGCAACGCCTTCCGGAACGTTATCCGCACCATAGCATTTAACATCGGCACGTTGTCCTTTGGAGAAGGCTTTCTCTTCCACCACTTTGACTTCTTCGGTGTAAGGATCAAATTTGGTCTCCACATAGGTGAAACCGTTGATACGACTGATAATATAGGCAGCGTCTTTGCCTAAACCGTTTAAGATAACGCGCAAAGGTTTGACACGCACTTTGTTTGCATTCAACGCAATTTTAATAGCGCCTTCGGCGGCAGCAAAAGATTCGTGACCGGCTAAGAAGGCAAAGCATTCGGTTTCTTCCGAAAGAAGCATTTTACCTAAATTACCATGGCCTAAACCAACTTTACGGTTTTCAGCAACCGAACCAGGAATACAGAACGATTGTAAGCCAATACCAATATTGGCAGCTGCGGTGGCAGCTGACTTGTCACCGGTGCGCTCCGCTTCTTTCAAAGCAATGGCGGAACCAACGGTATAGGCCCATTTGGCATTTTCAAAGCAAATGGGTTGGGTTTCTTGAACGGTGGTGTAAGGATCAATTCCATATTTTGCGCAAATGTCTTTGCACTCGTCGATGGAAGAAATACCATATTGTTTTAAAACATCGAGAATTTTGCTTTCGCGTCTCTCATATCCTTCAAATTGTGCCATTTCTTCACACCTCCTTATTCCTTACGGGGGTCAATGTACTTGACCGCACCGTCTTCTTTTGCAAAACGACCATAGGTACCTTTTGCTTGTTCGTAAGCTTCGTTTGGCTCCATGCCTTTTTTGATAAAGTCGGTCATTTTTCCGAGAGAAACGAATTCGTAACCGATGACTTCATCGTTTTCGTCCAAAGCCATTCTGGTGCAATAGCCTTCAGTCATCTCTAAATAACGAACACCTTTTTCTTTGGTGCCGTACATCGTACCAACCATGGAACGGAAGCCTTTTCCTAAATCTTCCATACCGGCGCCGATAACCAAACCGTCATCCGAGAAAGCGGATTGGCTACGACCGTACACGATTTGTAAGAACAACTCACGCATAGCGGTATTGATGGCATCACACACTAAGTCTGTATTTAAGGCTTCGAGCAAGGTTTTTCCTGGTAAGATTTCCGCCGCCATGGCTGCGGAGTGGGTCATACCGGAACAACCAATAGTTTCTACCAATGCCTCTTCGATGATGCCGTTTTTGACATTCAAAGAGAGTTTGCAAGCGCCTTGTTGAGGAGCACACCAGCCCCCACCCTGGGTATATGCCGAAATGTCAGCAATTTGTTTTGCCTGAATCCATGTTCCTTCTTCGGGAATGGGAGCAGGACCAGGGTGAGGTCCTTTGTGAACCACACACATATTTTCAACTT
>JAGCZP010000082.1 GCA_017959985.1 Clostridia bacterium
TAGGATTCAAAGCTCCTAAATATGCCCACATTAGTCCTATCATGGTGGAAGAAGAGGGACATAAGCGGAAACTCTCTAAACGGAAAGACCCTCAAGCGGCCATGCATTTCTATGCCGAACAAGGGTATCCTGCGGATAGTGTACTGGAATATTTAATGACTATTGCCAGTTCGGAATTTGAACAATGGCGCAAAGCCAATCCGCAAACGCCACGCCGACAATTCCCCTTTAACATTAAAAAGATGAGTGTATCGGGTGCTTTGTTTGATATTCAAAAAATGAATGATGTTAGCAAAAACGTCATTGCCAGTATGAATACCGAAACCGTCTTGCAAGCCATTTTGTCTTGGGCAAAAGAGTTTAACAAACCATTTTACGCGTTGTTAGAGGCGGATTTAGAGTATGCACGAAATATCTTTGCTATCGATCGAGACAACCCAAAACCGCGAAAAGATATGGCAAAATGGAGCGATGCTCCAGCCTATTCGGCGTATTTCTTTGATAGTACGTTTGATTCAGCTTTTACATTGCCGGAGAATATACAACCGGCAGATGCCAAAGCGATTATTGAGGCGTATGCAAAAGACTATGAACCTATTAGCGATCAAGCTGAGTGGTTTGCAAAAGTCAAGGCCATGTGTCCTGATTTGGGATATTGTCCTGACGTGAAAGAATACAAGAAAAACCCCGATGGCTATAAAGGCCACGTAGGGGATTTGAGTACGGTATTACGGTTGGCGGTAACTGGTAGAAGAAATACGCCAGACCTTTGCCGTATTATGGAGATGCTTGGAAAAGAGCGTGTTTTAAATCGTTTACATAACGCGGCAAACGCTTTATAAAAGAAAGGAACGACTTACAATGGCAGAAGAAATCAAAAACCCCATTGAAGCCAATAACTTTATTGAGGATATTATTGAAGAAGAGCTCAAAGAGGGCGGACGTTGCTATGGAAAAAAGGTCCATACCCGTTTTCCGCCGGAACCCAATGGCTATTTGCATATTGGACACGTCAAAGCTCTTTGTATTGATTTTGGTATGGCAGAAAAATACAAGGGCATTTGTAACCTACGTATGGACGATACCAATCCCGCCAAAGAAGATGACGAATTTGTCCGAGCCATTCAGGACGATATTCATTGGCTGGGATTTGATTGGGACGACCGGTTTTATTATGCATCCGATTATTTTGAGAAGATGTATGAGTTGGCGGTTGGCTTAATCAAAAAAGGTCTTGCTTATGTGTGTGAACTCACTCCTGAACAGGTAAGAGAGAATCGTGGCGACTTAACCCATCCAGCGGTGAGTCCGTATCGGGACCGTCCTATGGAAGAAAGCCTTGATTTGTTTGCTCGTATGCGTGCCGGGGAATTTGAAGACGGAAAAATGACCCTTCGGGCCAAAATTGATTTGGCTAGCGGGAACTTTAATATGCGCGACCCGGTTATTTATCGTATCCATCATGCGGAGCATCATCGTCAAGGCAATAAATGGTGCATTTATCCCATGTACGATTTCGCCCATCCCATTGAAGACATGTTAGAGGACATTACTCACTCGCTTTGTTCTTTGGAATTTGAAGATCACCGTCCTCTTTATAACTGGGTACGGGATAACGTGGATTACGATACTAATCCTCGTCAGATCGAGTTTGCCCGTCTTGGGATTAACTACACTGTTTTATCCAAACGGAAACTTCGCCAGTTAGTGGAAGAAAACTATGTGGCCGGCTGGGACGACCCTCGTATGCCCACGTTGTGTGGTCTTCGTCGTCGTGGATACACACCGGCATCGGTTCGTAATTTTGTGGACCGAATTGGCGTGGCAAAGGTGCCGAACACGGTAGAAATTGCTCTGTTAGAGCATTGTTTGCGGGAAGACTTGAATGAGAATGCTACACGGGCAATGGCGGTGTTGCGTCCGATTAAACTAACCATCACCAATTATCCGGAAGACAAGACCGAAACCTTTGAGACGGATAACAATCCGACTAAAGAAAATGGGGGCACCCATACCATTACCTTCTCTCGTAATTTGTACATTGAGAGGGACGACTTTATGGAAGAACCCATCAAAGGCTATTTCCGTTTCTTCCCAGGAAACGAAGTGCGGCTAAAATCTGCTTATGTGGTTCGTTGCACCGGCTGTGTGAAAGACGATGCCGGAAACGTTACTGAAGTGCTCGCCGAGTATGATCCAGAAACTCGTGGTGGCAACACACCGGACGGACGGCGTGTAAAAGGGACGGTTCACTGGGTGGATGCCAATACGGCATTGGATGCGGAAGTGCGGCTGTACAGTTCTCTCTTTACCGATCCGGACCCGGATGCTTCGGGAAAAGACTTTATCGCTTGTCTAAATCCGGAATCGTTAGAGACATTGCAAAACTGCAAGTTGGAAGCTTTCTTAGGCGAGAGCAAATTGGGAGACTCCTTCCAGTTTATGCGTCTTGGGTACTTTACGCAGGATGTGGATAGCAAGCCAGGAAATCTCATTTTTAACCGTTCAGTCTCTTTGAAAGATAGTTTTAAAAAATAAGAAAAATGAGCGTCTAACAGTTGTTAGACGCTCATTTTATACCGGTTAAATCAAAGGAAGGGATATATTCTTTCGTGGCGGAGTCACGATTTTGAATGTATCCATTTTTTATGCCTTTTGAAAGGGCATATTCTGCAGCACGGGTGCATTCTCTTGTGGTGACACGGCGAGCAAGTTCTTTGTATTCTTCAGAAAGTGTGGGAAGTGGTGTGTATTGACTCATAAGACTCAGCCACACGTCCTCGTTAGAAAAGGTATTTGAGACCCAATCAATTACTCGTTTGGTATCGTCTAAGTGCCCTGGTAAGATTAAGTGGCGGATGATAACCCCTTTTCTAAGAATACCATCTTTATCTAACTGAACAGGACCGACTTGTGCGACCATTTCTTTAATGGCTTTGTGAGCAATTTCAGGATAGTCTTCTGCACCGGAATACCGTTTGGCAAGAGCCGGGTCATCGTATTTTAAATCGGGCAAATAAATATCGATAGACGTTTTTAAACGCTGTATGGTCTCCACGCGGTCATAACCGCTTGAGTTATAAATAACGGGTACCGACACGCCATAGCTTAAGGCTTCTAAAATTCCTTCGGTAAAATGACTGGGAGTAACCAAATCAATGTTATGAGCTCCTTGATCGATTAAATCCTGGAAAATGGAATGAAGCTTCTGGGGGGTAACTTCTTTTCCAAAGTTTTCGGTGCTAATCTTGTAGTTTTGACAATAGACACAATGAAGGGAACAGCCACTGAAAAAGACGGTGCCGGCTCCTTTTGTCCCACTGATGCAAGGTTCTTCTCCAAAATGA
>JAGCZP010000083.1 GCA_017959985.1 Clostridia bacterium
GTGGTTAGAAGCGGATCTCAAAGCCAATCAAAAACAATGGACCATTGTGGGTATGCATCGTCCGATGGTATGTTTGCGGGATATTACCACACCAGTTGTCACTCGTCAACAATTATTAGACCTCTTTGTAGACAATGGAGTAGACTTGGTCATCCAAGCCCATGAACACGTGTACGAACACACCTATCCAGTGGGCAAAAATGATACTGTTTACAAGAATGCCAGTAGCCGTACAGAAGATGGTACGAAGTACTATGTCAATCCGGAAGGTATAATGTTTGTGACCTGCGCTACCGGCGGTAGTGACGGCAAAGCGGCTGTGGATGGCGTGGATGAATCCTTCTTTGAAACCTATGCCAAAGGAAACAAACAATCTTGGGGTAATTTCTACATCGATGGTAACAAATTATCCATAGGTGTCTATTATTACGATAGCGGTGTTAAGTCCTATAGCAATAACAAATTTGGTATTATCAAAGAATAAAGCTAAAAAAAGAGGTGGCAATAGTCATCTCTTTTTGTTTTGCGAAAATTTTAAAAAATGGTATACTAAAAGGTAGTGCAAAAGAAAGGGGATGAAACCATGGAGAAGAAAAGTTTGGTCTCGTTAGGGACCATCTTTTTGTCGTTTTTAAAAATTGGTTTATTCACTTTCGGTGGTGGCTATGCCATGATGGCCATGATGCAAGAAGAATTTGTCAGTAAAAAACAATGGATTACGTCGGACGAAATGTTAGATATCGTGGCGTTGTCCGAATCGACCCCCGGCCCCGTTGCCATTAACAGTGCAACCAATATCGGGTATCGTTTGCGGGGCTTTTGGGGATCCTTTGTGGCAACCACAGCGGAAATTCTTCCTGCTTTTTTGATTATGTATATCCTATCTTTGTTCTTAAACACCTTTATGGAAGTGCCGATTGTGGCAGCGGCTTTTGATGGAATTCAATGTGCGGTAGCGGTTCTAATTGTCCGGGCAGGAATTTCTCTTTTTAAGGATTTAAAAAAGAATGCGCTGTCGTTGTGCATTCTGATTAGTGTTACCGTTTTACTGCTGTGCATTCATGTTTTCTCCTGGACGTTCTCGTCTTTATTGTTTATTTTAGCCGGCGCACTCATTGGCTTTATGGCCGGAGTTCTTAATCGGCAAAAAAAGGAGGAGAAAATATGAAATATCTTCTTCTTTTTTGGACCTTTTTAAAAATCGGAGCTCTTGCCTTTGGTGGCGGATATGCGATGATTGCTCCTTTGCAAGATGCGGTGGTTTTTAATGGCTGGATGGATGCGGAAACGTTTACAAAGTTTTTAGGGGTTTGCGAATCCACCCCCGGACCGATTGCGGTGAACATGGCAACGTATATTGGATCGATTCAAGGGGGATTTTTAGGAGCAGTTTTAGCAACACTAGGCGTCATTTTACCGGCTTTTTGTTTTATGCTTTTGCTATCGTCCATTTTTCGTAGCTTGCAGAAAAAACGCTTATTCAAGGAAACGTTAGCGGGTATTCGCCCGGCCGCACTAGGGCTCATTCTTGCCACTGGTCTTTGGATGGTTGTTTCTGGGATTTTGCCTAAGATTCAAGAGTATAGTGTGACGACGTTTGATTGGAAAGCCGGTGTGATGATGGGAATTTTGTTTGCCATATTCCCTCTTTACAAGAAACTTACCAAGAAAAAATTGTCGGCGGTAGCCCTTATTGGAATTGCGGCTCTTTTGGGCATCGCATTTTCCGCTTTTTAAAAGGGGAAATTGTTGAAATCACTTAAAGAATTTTGTATAATAAATAGGATATGTGTATAAAAAGAGGGGTTGCAAAATGGAGAGAGAATCTCGTAAAAGCAGAGAACTAATCCCGTCGTATATGCTGACGTGGCTTTTGTATATTCTGCTCTTTGAATTTGCAGAATTATGGCTGCGAATTTCCAGTACCACCGATACGGCTAAGTTTTGGGATGTTGGCTTATTCTATACGTTTTGGCTTACCTTTGTATTCGCGACGTTTTGGTATGTTTTCTGCTCGCTTTTTAAGACGAAGATTCGCTTAATTTTACTGGACGTTGTCATGTGCTTTTGTTGCCTTGTGTGTATTGTTCAGGCAGTGTATTTTGATATTTTTGATAACTTCTTTGTTATTTTCTCCATTAAAGCAATAGGGGATGCGGTTGGTACTTTCTGGAAGGTTATGTTTACCGCTATTTGGCATCAACTTCCTTTAATTATTATCACCATTTTGGGTGTGGTCTTCTGGTTCTTATTTGTTCGTAAAGAAATCGCTTACCAAGCCAAAAAATCCGAAAGCGACAATCCTGTTTTTGCCAAAATGACCAAGAACGGATTAATTCGTCGAGCCATGGCTCTGGTAATAGCTTTTGCGGTTTATCTTATTATCCTTTTCTTCTTAGCCATTGGCAGTAGCGAAGATTTAAAACCCAAATATCTCTATTTTAACAATACCGATACGGTGTTGACCGTTCGGAATTTTGGCGCGGTGAATGGATTACGGTTAGACCTGAAATTCACGATTTTCGGAACCAAAACGACTTCTTTAAAGGATGATAACAAGGAAACCGATATTAACAAATTAACCGGAGATACGGGGACCACCAAGAAGGGAGATAAAAAAGGTACCACGACCACCGAAAAACCGGTGGAATATAACATGGTAGACATCAATTTCGATCAATTGATTGCTAACACCTCTAACCAAGATGTTATAGACCTTCATGAATATTTTAAATCCTTATCGCCTACGAAGAAGAACGATTATACCGGTAAGTTTAAGGGTAAGAATGTTATTCAAATTACGGCCGAGGCTTTCTATTCCAACGTGGTGGATAAAGATTTAACGCCAACACTTTATAAGATGACCCACGAAGGGTTAGAATTTACCAATTACTATTCTCCTGGATGGGGTGTTTCCACTTTAGATGGGGAATATGTCAACACCTTGAGTATGATTCCCAAATCCGGTGTGTGGAGTATGTGGCGTACCAAGGATAATAACCTCTATTATTCGCTTGGGAATGCGTGCCACCGATTAGGCTACACTTGCTATGCTTACCACAATAATACCTACGATTATTACAGTCGCGATGAGTCTCACGATAATTTGTGGGTGAAATGGAAAGCGGTTGGACACGGACTGGAATTTTCCTTTAATGGATGGCCACGTTCCGACTACGAAATGATTGATATTACCACACCAGATTATTTAGGCAAAGGCAATCCATTTGCTATCTATTATCTCTCTTGCAGCGGACACGCAAACTACAACTGGGGCGGTAACGCCATGTCTGCAAAGAACAAAGACGTGGTGGCTAATCTTTCGTATTCGGACGAAGTGAAAGCCTATCTTGCCTGCCAATACGAACTGGAAAAAGCCATGACACTCTTGCTCCAAAAATTAGAGCAAGCAGGCGAGTTGGAGAATACTCTGATTATCATTGCAGCCGACCACTATCCTTATGGATTATCGGAAGCTTCTTTGACCGAGATTTTAGGACCTGGCTACTCCATGTTTGATATGTACAAAAACACGCTTATCATGTATAACCCAACCTTCAAACATACGGTGATTGATAAACCTTGCTACTCTATTGATATCTTGCCGACAGCTTTAAACTTAATGGGCATTGATTATGATTCTCGTTTGTTAATTGGTTCGGATATCTTATCCGATTCCCAGGGTTTGGTTATCTTCAGCGATCGTTCTTGGATTACCAATTACGGTGTTTATAACTCCTCTACAGGAGAGTTTA
>JAGCZP010000001.1 GCA_017959985.1 Clostridia bacterium
CCTAATACTTGGTCAGAATCGGTGAGGGCCAGACGGAAATAGGAAGTATCTTTGGAGAGTTCTGCTAAAAATCCTTCGGCGGTCCAAGGTTCTTCGATACAAAGAGAATCTAAGTAGGCGAGAATGTCTACATGTTCCTCACTCATCGAAACAATAGAGAAGGACGGGAGCAAAGGATTTAAAATTTCGATAAGGGCATCCCGTGTTTGGCGATAGATATCGATGTCTCCTCCGTACGGATCGGGAACGCCGTTGCCTAGCACCGAGACTTTTTCTTCCGGGACTCCCAACATGGTGACCAAAATATCTTTGTGAGAGCGGGTCATACAGAGAATAAAATCGGCCCAGCGCACCATAGCCGGTGTCAAATGGCGGGAACGGTGCATCGATATATCAATACCAATTTCTTTCATAGCCAAAATGGCGTTATCAGCAGCCGATTGGTTGTCTTCGCCCATGCCGGCGCTTTGGACTTCAATGGGAAGTCCTTTCTTTTGAGCTGCGTGCCGGAAAATGCCTTCTGCCATGGGACTGCGGCAAGTATTGCCGGTACAAATAAAGAGATAATGTTTCATAAAACCAAACCCTTATTTCAATGTGGCGATGGTGACACCATCTTCTCCTTCACCATAAACCCCTAAGCGGAATTCTTTCACCGCTTTGTGCGATTTTAAATGTTTTTGAATAGCAGCCCGTAGTTTCCCGGTACCTTTTCCGTGAATAATGGAAACTTGGTTGATACCGGTAACGACCGCGTTATCAATAAATAAATCCACTGCCGGTAAGGCTTCGTCAATGGCATACCCCCGCAAATCCAGTTCGGTTTGAAGGGTACGGGTTTGACGGCTGATGCCTTCAGAATCGCTTTTGACTTTTGCGGCTCTAGCGTGGGCAGGAAGCCGAGTGGATTTTGGTTTTGCTTCGGATAGACGGATGTTGGAAAGCGGAATCCGTGTACGCACGATACCCGCTTGAATTTCCACGAAATCATTTTTGTCCGGTAAAGCCAAAACGGTTCCGGTTTGTCCGATATCGGCTAGCAAAATGGTATCGCCGACTTTTAAAGGACGGGGGAGAGTGTAATCGGAATCCAACAAAGGTGTGTTGACGGGATTAAATTCATCGTCCATGTTTTTAAGTCGTTTGCGAAGAGATGCAGAAGCGGATTTGGAATCAAAATCGGCGGCATTTTTCTTTTTGCGTAAGGCACGAATCTCGTCTAATAACGCATCCGCGTCGTGGTGGGCTCGTTCCACAATGGCACGAGCTTGTGCCTGGGCGTCTTCCAACGCTTTTTGCCGTTCTTCTTCCAGCTTTTCGGCTTTTTCTTTTGCGGTTTTGGCGGTTTTTTCTGCGGAAGAGCGAGAGAGTTTGGCTTCTTCCAGTTCTGTCTCGAGGGCTTGACGCCGTTCTTCTAAACGCACCACTACGTCTTCGACTTTTCGGGTTTCTTCATCCACCAATGTTTGGGCGCGAGCCACCAAATCCTTATCCATTC
Source organism: Clostridia bacterium (assembly GCA_017959985.1). Lineage (GTDB taxonomy): Bacteria > Bacillota > Clostridia > Oscillospirales > Acutalibacteraceae > RGIG426. The sequence continues at coordinate 1,499 of JAGCZP010000001.1, forward strand.
CGAGCCGCTCAGAAATGGCAAAGGCATTGGATCGGCCGGGAATACCAATGAGCAAACGATAGGTAGGACGCAAACTTTTTACATCAAATTCGCAACAGCCGTTTTCTACACGAGGGGTGTGAACGGCGTAGGTTTTCAGTTCTGCATAGTGGGTGGTGGCCACAATGGACGCGCCTTGTAACCGTAGTTGTTCCAAAATAGCAATAGCAAGAGCAGCACCTTCCACAGGGTCGGTACCAGCTCCCAGCTCGTCTACCAACACCAAGCTATCTTCATCCGCTTCTTTTAAAATGCCGATGAGGTTTTTGATATGGGCAGAAAACGTGGAGAGGGATTGCTCAATGGATTGTTCGTCTCCGATATCCACTAAAATTCGGGTGTATAGCGGGATGGTGCAGCCATCGTCTACCGGAGGAAATAACCCACACATGGTCATTAAAGACAAAAGACCAATGGTTTTCAAGCTAACCGTTTTACCACCGGTATTCGGGCCGGTAATGACTAATGTATCAAAGTCAGAGCCTAGTTCCACATCGATGGGAACCGCTTTACTAGGATCTAACAACGGATGGCGAGCGTGCCGTAACACGAGATGATGATCGGAAGAGAGAGCAGGACGCATCCCTTTTATATCGTACGCAAACCGAGCTTTTGCAAAGAGAAGATCCAGGTCCACTAAAAGAGTATACCCATCGCACAGCGACCCGGCGTATTCGCCTACCTGGGCAGAGAGGGCACATAAAATTCGCTCAATTTCCTGTTCTTCTTTGGAAGTGAGCATGCGGATTTCGTTGTTGGCTTCCACCACCGCCATGGGTTCTACGAAGACGGTCGATCCAGAGGCGGAGGAACCGTGAAACAATCCGGGAATATCGTTTTTATGGTCTGCTTTTACCGGCACCACAAAACGACCTTCCCGCATGGTAACAATGGGGTCTTGTAAGGCATTTTTGTTGGTAGGAGATTTAATGAGAGAATCTAAATGATCTCGAAGTTTTGCCGAAGCGGAACGAATTTTTCGGCGAATATCGGACAGTTCGCTGCTAGCGTTATCCGCAATGGTATCTTCGGATAAGATGACGCTGGTAATGGACGTTTCTAAATGATGGTTTGGTAAAATTCCTTGAAAATACCCATCAATAGAGGTCTCGATTCCTTCGCAATGGTCGCGCCATTCGCGAACGCTTCGAAATACGCGTAAGGTTTCCCCAATGTCTAAGAGTTCTCGCATAGACAGGGAAGAGCCAGCTTCGGCCCGGCGAGCGGCGTTGCAAATATTTTTCGCAGAACCAAGACCCGGAGCACCGAACTTTGCCAAAAGGGTTTGGGCATCTTCCGTTTGGTTTAAACGTTTGGTAACGTCCTTTTCTTTAGAAGAAGGACGCAACGATAAGGCTTTTTCTTTTGTGTCGGGTAGGGTGGTCTTGGAAGCTAAGATATCCAGCACTTTATCTAGTTCCAGTGTTTTTTCAAAGCGGTTCAAAGCGAATCCTCCTTCTTTTTGATTTAATGAATAGAATGATAAAAATCGAGGGTTTTAAACCCACGATTGAGTTGACACAGTAAAAAAGATTCGGTGACATGGGCTAGCTGGGCTAACACATCATCGCTCACCGAAAATTGGAAGATTTTTTCCAAAGGACAAGAAAGAATATGGCGCATGGCTTCCAAGGTGGCAGGCGCCAAACAAATATCCCCACTGGGTGGGGTACATTGTTCACAAAGTAGCGTTCCTTTTACCGGAGAAAAATACAAAGGAGAGCTATCCTCTCCGCAGGCGGCACACGCGGTTAAGTTTGGCATATAGCCTGCTTCCGCTAAAAGACGAAGCTCGGTAACGGCTTTTAAAAGGCGTGGGTCTTTTTGACCTTCGGTTAAAAAGTGAAGGCTGTTGAGTAATAACCGCAAAGAAAACTCTGCCGGTTCGTCCCAGGGACATAACACACCGGCAATTTCACAAAAATATTGGGCGAGAGCCAAGCTGGAAATATCGCTCCCAAAGGAATAAAAAAGTCGTTCCGGTTGGGCTTCGGTAATGACATATTTTTCATGGCTTTCGATTAAGGTGATTTTGGAATAGGCCAAGAGGGAGGTGGCGGCGTTATTTTTGCTTTTGGCTTTTTGAGCGCCTTTGGCGGAGGCACGAACCAGTCCCAAGTCACGCGTTAGTGCCGTTACAAAACGGTCGGCTTCTCCGACTTTTGTAACGCGAATCATCAGCGCGTCGGTTTTGATGGACATAGCGGTTCTCCTAACTTTCCTCAGTTTTTCGATTTCAAAAATCCAAATTCTCCCAAAGAACCTGGACGGTTACGCCAGCCTTCTTTGACTTTGACCCAGCATTGCAAATTGACTTTGATGCCAAAGATTTGTTCCATCTCGGTACGAGCCTGGGTGGCAATTTTTTTGAGCATGGCTCCCTTTTTACCAATTAAAATCCCTTTATGAGATTCCCGCTCACAATAGATATAGGCAGATAGGTCATAAATATCTCCATGGTCGGTGTGGCGTTCTTCCATTTTTTCCATAACCACCGCAATGCCATGAGGAATTTCTTGGCTGGTGAGATGCAAGATTTTTTCCCGAATGAGTTCGGCGGCCAAGGTGCGTTCCGATTGATCGGTAAAGGAATCGTCCGGGAAGAAATGAGGACCTTCAATGGCAAAGGTTTTTAAAACCGATTCCAGTTCCGAAACCCCATCGCCGGTTAAGGCGGACAACAGCAGTATTTCTTTAAATTCGTAGGCGTCTTTCCAAGCACCCATCACCTATAATAGATGGGCTTTGTTTTCGACGGTATCGATTTTATTAATGGCCAATACTACCGGTAAATGGTGGGTTTTGGCTTGGTCTAATAAGGCGCGTTCTTGGTCGTGAATCTTGGTGGTGGGTTCTACCACTAACAAGGTGACATCCACACCGGAAACGGTATCCCGGATGGAGTCGTTCATGAAGTCTCCTAACCGGTTGTGGGCTTTGTGGGCGCCGGGGGTGTCTAAGAAGACCAATTGACAGTCTCCGTCGGTATGGACCCCCATAATCCGGTTACGGGTGGTTTGGGGTTTATCCGATACAATGGCGATTTTTTGTCCCACAATGGCATTGAGTAGGGAGGACTTTCCCACATTGGGACGCCCTACAATGGCAACAAATGAACTGGATGTTGGCATAGAATCTCCTTAACTGTTTAATACGTGGGCGTTGTCCCGTAATAATCCGACAGCGGCCATGACCGCTTCTTCGTGTTCCCGCATAATCATGGCTTCTTTCCCACCATTGACATGATCATACCCCAATAGGTGAAGCATGGAATGGACGGTTAAATAGGCCACTTCTCGATCCAGAGAATGACCAAAATCTTCCGCTTGTTCTTTGGCTTTTTCAAAGCTTAACACAATGTCTCCTAAAAGAGCGGCCCCGGTTTCGGGATTGTGCTCATAGTGGCCGTTATCTCCCAAAGGGAACGAAAGGACATCGGTTACTAAATCCAAATCCCGATGTTCTTTGTTGATTTGTTTAATGGCTGCGTTATCCACAAAGGAAATATCCACTTCGGCTTCCTCTGGGAATTTTTCCAAAATCAATACGGCCTGGCAGCAACGGCGCAGAAGCATACGGATGCCAGAGGGAATCACAACGGTTTTTTGTTTGTTTTGAATATTGACCTTAATTTTTGCTCTTGCCACGGTTAGAGGACCCCTTTCTAGAAGTTTGTTTTTTTTCAAATTGTTCGTAGGCGGCAACAATGCGTTGCACGAGTGGATGGCGGACCACGTCTTTTTGGGTTAGGGTGCAAATGCCCACGTCTTCCACATCTTTTAAAATGCGTAACACCTCTTTTAAACCGCTTTTCTTTTCTCCCGGCAGGTCGATTTGGGTGGCGTCTCCGGTGACCACCATTTTGGAGTTAAAGCCTAAGCGGGTTAGGAACATTTTCATTTGTTCAGGGGTGGTGTTTTGGGCTTCGTCTAAAATGATGAAACTGTCGTCTAGGGTACGTCCACGCATATACGCTAGCGGAGCAATTTCAATATCGCCACGCTCTAAATAGCGTTGATAGGTTTCCGCCCCTAACATATCAAAGAGGGCATCGTAGAGAGGACGAAGATAGGGGTCAACCTTGGATTGTAAATCGCCTGGTAAGAAACCTAGTTTTTCCCCGGCTTCTACCGCGGGACGGGTTAGGATAATGCGGTTAATTTCTTTAGCACGGAAGGCTTTGACCGCCATGGCCACTGCCAAATAGGTTTTTCCGGTACCGGCGGGGCCGATGCCTAAGGTAATGGTGTTTTTACGGATAGCGTCTACGTATTGTTTTTGGCCTAAGGTTTTGGGTTTAATGGGTTTTCCTTTGGCGGTAATGCCGATACCATCCGAAGATAGCTGAGGCATTTGCTCGTCAGCGCCCTCGTCTACGAGCATGAGCACGTAGCGAACGTTTTGCTCAGCCAACGGCTCGCCGCTATTGACCAGTTGCAAAAGGGCGTTAATGGCGCGGACGGCTTTGTCCACGGCTTCGGGATCTCCAGAGATTTTGAGGGTACCTCCTCGAACCACCGCATCTACATGGTAGTGTTCCTCGATCATACGAATGTTTTCGTCGAAACTCCCAAATAGAGAAATGGCCTGTTCCATACGCTCAAAACTTAATACCTGTTCTCCCAGAGAAATCCCCTTTCGAAAAAATGTTACTGTTATTATATCACGCGTGCGCGAGAGTTGTCATCCTTTTTTACTAAAATATGTAAAAAATTTTAGGAAAAATTAACAAAATTCCGCTGGGCAATATTTACAATGTTGAAAACTTTTGGTAGTTTCCTAAAAAAAGCATTGCAATGGACTTTTTCTATGTTAAAATAAATTTATATTATATTTTAGGAAAGGAGGGCAACCAGATGGGTCAATTCTTTGTGGATGTGTGGAAGATGATTTCCACTTTTTTCGTGGATGCGTGGAATGCGACCTATGCGTTTTTAAGCACGGTCAATATTCTCACAAGTCTTATTGACATCTTGGGTGTCACGCTCCTTTTCTATTTTGTTTTGTTACTCATTCGGGATTCCCGTGCCAAACAACTCATTAAAGGCCTCGTGTTCTTTTTTGTGGTGTACATGCTAGCAAAATTCTTGGATTTACAAGCCGTTTCGTTTATCATGAACATCTTCTTAGAGAATGCCCTGATTATCTTAGTGGTTGTCTTCCAACCGGAATTGCGGCGCGCACTGGAGAGAGCCGGCCGTACCAAGTTTGGCTCCCTTGTGTATCGATTAGGTGGATCCGGCGATGATGCCTTAAAGAATGAACGAATTGAAGAAGTGGTGGACGCGGTATGTGACGCCATGGAAATTTTGCAACGGGACCGTATGGGTGCCTTAGTGGTGTTTGAAAAAGACACTCCTTTGGGAGAGATTATCAACACCGGCACGGTGATTGATGCGGCGCCTTCTGCGGAAATTGTCAAAAATATTTTCTTCAACAAAGCTGCCTTGCACGATGGGGCCCTCATCATTCGGGACGCCCGTGTGTATGCCGCTGGTTGTATTTTACCGCTGAGTGATGCGTTGCATGTGAGTACGGAACTGGGTACTCGTCACCGGGCAGCGCTCGGTATGAGTGAACAGTCGGATGCGATGATATTGGTCCTCTCCGAAGAGACCGGAACCTTGTCTATTGCCGTTTCCGGCGTGTTACGTCAAAACTATAGTCTGGAATCGTTACGCACAGCCCTTCTGCATCATTTACTTCCGGATGTGAATGATTCCAACACCAAAAGCATTTTCCAAAGGAGGGACAAAAAATGAGTTTCCTCCATAAGAAAATCGAACCAGGCAAGATGCTTCGCAGCAACCGCGTCGTGTTCTTATTATCCCTTTTGCTAGCCATTGCGGTTTGGATTGGGGTGACGATTAGTTCCGGGAACATTCAAACCCGGATTATCAAAGTGCCGACCACGGTAAGTTTAAATAACACGTATGCCAGCCAAATCGGATTAAAGCTTATTTCCGAAACTTCCACAGAAGTGTCGGTGGAAGTGAGAGGCAAATGGAGTATTATTTCCAAATTAACCGAAGCGGATTTGGAAATTCGTGCAGACGTCAGTTCTATCCAGAAAGCGGGAGAACAAAAGGTTCAACTGATTCCTTCTCGCAGCAGTTCCATTGTGGATTATGACATTTTATCTTGCACACCATCCATGCTGACCATTGATTGCGATTATTGGTCTACCGCCTCGGTGGATTTGCAAATTGAAACCCCGTCTTTAAAAGCGGAAGGCCAAGAGGGCGTTCAGCTGGGAACCCCGGTTACCGAATCCAAATTAACCGACAACAAAGTGACTGTCTCCGGTCCCCAATCGGTGGTGGAAAAGATTGATCACTTGGTGGCAAAAATCACCAATGCGGAATCTTTGAAAGAAACCAAGACATTCACCAGTGAATTACAAGCGGTGGATGTGGACGGAAAAGCCCTATCCCTTAAGAATTGTTCCTTTGCAGAATTCGATAGTTCTACTATTAAAATTGTGGTTCCTGTGGAAATTTCCAAAGAAATGAGTTTGGGTGCCACGTGGATGCATGCACCGTCCTATTTCGAAGAGAATCCGCTAGAACTGGAAATTGATCCCGAAACCGTTAAAGTGATGGGTGCCTTGGATGCTATGAAGGCGTTAGGAGAGGTGTTCCCCATTCGGGTGATTGATTTTGATAACCTTAGCAACGAGTATTACCATTGGCGGGTTCATGTGCAATCAGAAGGCTCTCTTCGTGTGGATGAAGAGGTCAGCATTGCGGATGTATCCCTAGACCTTACCGATTATTCCCGGAAGACCTTCTCGGTTCCGGTTTCGGATAAGAACGTAACGGTGACCAGAAACGGTAAAAATATGAAGACCGCCATTCAAGAAAAGACCGAGACCATTACCTTGATTGGCAAATCTTCCGACTTAAATAAAATTACCACCAACGATATTAAGTTTAGTGTGGACCTTGGCAATTCGGATGCTCCAGGCACTTCCGCCTACAGCGGCCGTGTTGTCATTGAAAAAGATCAATCGGTATGGGCTTATTACGGCGCCACCGGAACCGGCATTTCGGTTTATGTAACGTTATCGTAAAGGAAAAAGCGGGCTACCGTTGTGCGGCCCGCTTTCCCCTATGTATTAAGGAGTGTACACAGTGTCAAATCCCTTAGAAAACACAAGGAATTTCTGTATTATTGCCCATATTGACCACGGAAAATCCACCTTGGCGGATCGTTTGCTTGAACAGACCCGTACGGTGGCTTTGCGGGATATGGAAGATCAATTGCTTGACAATATGGATTTGGAACGGGAACGTGGCATTACCATCAAAGCCCATGCCATTACCATGAACTACGATGCGGCGGATGGAAAAACCTATACGCTCAATTTAATTGACACTCCCGGTCACGTGGACTTTAACTACGAAGTATCTCGCAGCTTAGCGGCTTGTGAGGGTGCTTTACTGGTCGTGGATTCTTCCCAAGGGATTGAAGCCCAAACCTTAGCAAATACTTACTTAGCGCTTGAGCACGATTTAGAGATTGTGCCGGTTATTAATAAGATTGATTTGCCGGCGGCTCATCCGGAAGAGGTGCGAGCAGAAATTGAAGAGGTTATCGGGTTAGATGCGTCCGAAGCGCCTTGCATTTCTGCCAAAACGGGGTTAAATATTGACCAAGTGTTAGAAGCTATTGTGCAAAAGATTCCTGCACCGGTGGGGGATGCATCCGCTCCTTTGCAAGCGCTGATTTTTGATAGTTATTATGATAGTTATCGGGGCGTTATTGTGTATATCCGTGTCAAAGAAGGAACGGTGACGGTAGGGGATACCATTCGCATGATGGCAACCGGTGCCGAATTTGACGTGGTGGAAGTGGGCATTATGCGTCCAGGAAAATTGGAACCCACCGGAAAACTGGAAGCTGGACAGGTCGGTTATATTGCCGCTTCCATTAAAACCGTCCGGGATGCTCGTATTGGCGATACCGTTACTCTTGCCAGTCGTCCGGCAGCGGAGACTCTTCCTGGATACCATCAAGCCCAGCCTATGGTGTTCTGCGGAATTTTCCCTAGTGATGGTGCTAAATATCCAGATTTGCGAGAAGCTTTAGAACGGCTCCAATTAAACGACGCGTCTTTGTCTTTTGAGCCGGAGACATCGGTGGCCCTTGGGTTTGGATTCCGTTGTGGATTCTTAGGACTCCTGCACATGGAAATCATCCAAGAACGGCTAGAACGAGAATACAATTTAGATTTGATTACCACGGCGCCTAGCGTTGTGTATAAACTCACCTTAAACGACGATAGCGAAATCTATATTGATAACCCGACCAACTATCCGGATCCATCCAACATTAAGTTAGCGGAAGAACCCATTGCGGAAGCCCATATTTTTGCTCCTAACGATTATGTAGGGAACATTATGGAATTATGCCAAGAGCGCCGCGGTGTGTTTAAGGATATGAAATACATCGACCAAACCCGTGTGGATATTCATTACGAATTACCACTAAACGAGATTGTGTACGATTTCTTTGATGCCCTAAAATCTCGTACCAAAGGGTATGCCAGTTTTGACTACGAATTAAAAGGGTATGTGCCAAGTCAACTGGTAAAACTCGACATTCTCTTAAACGGAGATGTGGTGGACGCCCTGTCTTTCATTGTGTTTGCGGATAACGCGTATACACGGGCGCGGAAATTATGCGAACGACTCAAAGAAAACATCCCGAGACAGTTGTTTGAGGTGCCCATCCAAGCGGCTATTGGCGGGAAGATTATTGCTAGAGAAACGGTGAAAGCCCTTCGTAAGGACGTTTTGGCCAAGTGTTATGGCGGCGATATTACCCGAAAGAAGAAGCTTCTTGAGAAACAAAAAGAGGGTAAAAAGAAGATGCGCCAGTTAGGGTCTGTGGAAGTTCCGCCGGAAGCCTTTATGGCGGTACTGAAATTAGACGATGAATAAAGGCGTTTTATTTGACAATACTTTTTGATAGGTCTATAATCTATAAAGTAATTAAATAGAGATAGAGGCGCGGATTACAAAAGTAATCGGAGCAAAGTACAAACCTACTTCCGACGAAAGGGTACTCCGCCGAAATCCTAACAAATGGTTTATGGGAATGTTAGGGTTGGTTTACGGTAAAATATATCGTGGACTGTCACAGTTTTGTGGAGGGCTATCATGTTACAGGGAAAAAGAGTCATGATGCTCCATGCATGATGACTTTTTCTTTTTGCCACAAAGTATCTTTATTTTGTTGCAAAACAAATGCTCTCGAAAGAGGGTAAAAAAGAGGAGAGTTTTTATGTTAAGAAATGCAAACAAACGTCGAAACCGTCTTCTTGCGATTTGCGCGGTCTTAACCATCTTAGGCTGTCTTTTTGCTATGATGGTTAATGCAGAAGAAGAACAAACGATGGCTGTATCAACGGCAGAAGCAGGGATTACCCCTGTGGTGGCTGCCGCGGATGATACCGCAAAAGCC
>JAGCZP010000084.1 GCA_017959985.1 Clostridia bacterium
CACATTATTCGCCTCCACATTGATGTTAAAACCAGGACCAGGTGTCGAAACTTTAATCGGGAAAGATCCGGATTTTAAGACATCAAAAGTAAGGGTGGCCACTAAGCCGGTGCCTGTAACATTCGAAGTAATGGAATTTCCAGTCATTTGAATGGTGTTAGCACTAATCATAGGACCAAATTGTCCGTTAAAGGCTGGCCCGAGCTGCCCACTAACAAATTTCAAAGCCTTGGCATCATAACTGAGGTCAATTTGGAATCCCCAAATACCGGGGTTTTTGGTAATGGTTACGGGAACACTAATACGCTCTCCCTTTTTACAAGACACACTATCCATTTTCACCGTAAAGGTGTTTCCAGATGGTTTGGGTTGTGTGGTCTTTTTCGCGGTGGTTTTCGGGGTTTGTTTGGCCGTTGTTTTGTTTGTTTGATTACCATTTTGTTTTGTCTTGACGGTCACTTGTGAATTCCCATTATCAATTTTTGATTCGGGTTCTTGCGATTCTTCATCAGAGCTTTCAATAAAGGAAACATCCGTTGTGGTGGTCGTTATTACGTTGACATCACTTTGATCCAAATTTGCACCGCTTACCGCACTCACTTCGCTGCTCTCTGAAGTGGTAGGAGCTGGTTGATTTTTAAAGAAACTTGAGAGAGCAAACACGCCACACACCAAGGCTGCAACCGCTAAAACAATGGACAGAATAATCCGTACTTTATTATTCATGAATATAACTCCATTTCCATTTTTATTCCGTCGCACACTATACCAAACAAGGCCTCTTTTGTCAAGATAAAGGGGCAGTTCTTACAACATTGACACCATTTTTCCACTCCCTTGACAAAAAGAAAAACGACAGTAATAATATCCTTATTCCATCTAACTCTTTCTAATGAGGTGACGTATGAGAGATTTAAATGTCAATTATTTTGACTTATATAAACAGTTAGACAACGCAATAAAACAGTCTTTTCAAACAAAAGATGGCGTAACAGAATACATCAATAGAATGGTAGAAAACTCTCTTAAAGGAGCCGCTTATATTAAAAACTGGGATGCTCAACTTAAAGCATTAAAACGTTTGCGTTGGATTCGCTCCCAACTTGCTCATGAAGTCAGTTTTGATTCCGATATTTGTAACCAACAAGACTACAACAATTTGTCTGCTTTCTATCGTAACTTTCAAACCTTTAAAGATCCCTTACGAATGCTGGACGCAGTTGAAGCCGCCATAAAACGTCGTCAAGAAACTCTCCGTCAACAACAAATACAAGCACACAGACAACCGCCTATGCCACAGCCAAGACGACCGGTTCCCCCTCGTCCTCCCTTGCCCCCAGGACCATATCCGAGACCTATGCCACAGCAATATCAAACACAAACAAAAAAATCCTTTTGGCAAAAACTATTTGGATAACAAAAAAAGAATCCGTAAAGAGGCAATTGCTTGCTCTCCTTACGGATTCTTCTTATTCAAATACAATAGTTTCCCATTTTCTCACCACTCCAAATCCTAAAATCGCCGGATTATCGACGCTATATACCTTCTGCCGACATTCATCGTCTACATTTCCTTCCACCGTGCAAAAAGTATTTTCTTTTACTTCCGTGACAATCCCGACATGATCCGGTTGTCCATCGTTTCCATCCTTCTCCCAGTCAAAAAAGACAAGCATTCCGGGTTGCGGCTCTACCCCACCAGGCAAGAAACATCCTCGCTCTTGAAACCAAAGCGCTCCCTGCTCGCAACCGGCAAATTTTGGCAACCGTTCGGTTTCTAAATACCCACATTGGTTACCACACCAGGAAACAAAGCAAGCGCACCACTCTACATGTTCTTTATAACCATACCAAGACCAATAGGGTTTCCCGCCCACATTGCCCACTTGGCTTTTGGCGACCATTACCAACTCTTCTGTCTCCCCACTTTCACTAGCAACGCTCATAAGGGAAGCAAATAGTAAAAGGATGATAAGGAGAATGGCAATTGGGAGAATTCCCCCTTCCGCCAAAGAGGCCACAAATTTCTTTGCTGCCTCTCCTAAGGCTTTTCCTAGTTTTGCCAGTTTCTCTCCCAGTTTTTTGGAAACCGCTTCCCCTTCTTTTGCCTTCTTCGCCAAAGCTTCTTGTTTCATTCGCCCACCTAGATGGTTTTGTAGAGAAACAGAAGGCCTTGCTTCCCACAAGGCTTTTGAGACCCCTTCCACTTTGTTTTCTGCATAGGTTTCCGGGGTGTCTCCCCCGGGATTGTTTACTACACTCTTTAGAAATTGTGCCGGTTTTCGCATTTTCGGTTTTCGAAATGTAGCCGTATCTTTTGGTTTCTTACGTTCTTCCATATAGCACCTCCCCTGGTTTGGTTGTCATTAGTTTGTAAAGCTTCGTGTCCTTTGGAAAATGGTTGACAAACGGAACCAAAGATCCTCCCACTTTCATCAGTCCGCATCCGGGCTCTCGGCCGGTAATGTATCCCATTTGCTCTTTGGAAATGTTTAATAAATTGCCTAGTTTCTCTCGGTCCGAAGCCGCTTGGTTGAGCATGATAATAAACTCGGAGTTGGAAAGCATCGTACTGGCCTGTACCGAATCTAAGAGATATTCCACGTTTTGGGTAATGGCCGTGGGATAGGCATTGCGTTTTCGAAATTGCCGCCACGCAGACGAGAAAAACTGAGCCGAAAAAGCATTTTCAAACACCACATGAAACTCATCTAAAAATAGATGGGTTTTCTTTCCTTTCTTGGCGTTCATGGTCACACGGTTGACCATAGCATCGGTAATAACTAACAGTCCTGTGGGTTTCAGTTGAGCGCCTAGTCCATGAATATCAAACACCACCACCCGCTTGTTTACATCCACATTGCTTTCTTTCCCAAAAATATCTAGAGAGCCTTCGGTATAGAGTTCTAACGCAAGCGCAATTTGTTGTGCCTCTTTTTCCGGCTGATGCAAAATGCATTCTCGTAAATCACAAAGGGTAGGGGTCTTACCGGTTAACAAACTGGCCCCATACACTTCCCCCACACACCGGTCAATAATGGACTTGTGCTGAGGGCCTACTCCCTCTTTATCCATTTGTTCGATTAATGACAAGATAAACTCGGATTTCACCACGATGGGATTGTTTTCTCCATACCCATCCACCATCTCCATAGCGTTTATCCGGTCGCGACCGCCCGCCGCAATTTGAATCACTTGCCCTATATCCCCCATAGCCTGTACCAATCGGGCGTATTCTCCTTCCGGATCGCAAATCACTATTTCATCTTCTGTGTTTAAAATCAAAAAAGTAATCAGTTCTTTGGCACTAAAAGATTTTCCAGACCCGGGAACCCCTAGCAAAAAACACGATTGATTTAATAGGTTTTCCTTGTTACACAAAATGAGATTATGCGAAATGGCATTTTCACCAAAGTAAATTCCTCCCTCTTCCATAATCTCTTGCACTTTAAAGGGCATAAGCACCCCTAAGCTCTCGGTGGTTAGGGTGCGAAAGGTATCGATTTTTCGGCATCCAAACGGCAACACTGTTTGCAGCCCCGCCAGTTGTTGGAAGGTCAGTGGGCACACTTGACACATTTGTTTTTGCACCACCGTTTTTAAGCTTTCGGTATCTTGTTCTAATTGTTTTAGGGAATCCGCTTTTAAGCAAATGGTAAACACGGTCAATAACATTTTTTGATCCCGCGTGGTTAAATCTTCTAAAAACTCTTTGCTCTCTTTTCGTTGCAGTTCCATATCGTAAGGCAACACCGCCGAGTAATTTTGATGCTGGTTTTGCCGGCGCTGCCAATTGGTGATATTGGTCTCCACCCCCAGCAATCTCTTTTCCACTTCTTTAACCGCCTCTTCGGTAGGAACCGGCACCACATCCAAAGACAGAATCATGGTTTTCGATACTTCGGATAGTTCGGATAAGAAACTGTCTTTCATAAAAGAGGCATATTCTTTCAAATAAAAAGTGCGAACAAATTTGTCTCCCACCTGCAAATAATCCCGATGTTTTTCTAAGGATTCCGGTGCAACAAAATCCCGTAAATCCTCTCCCTTTTTCACAAACTCACAAAAGTCATAGGAAAAAGGTTCCTTTTCTCCCCGATAAAAATCGTGAAGGGCTTTTAAACGTTCTTTGGTGGATAAGGGTTGCAAACGACTACCAAGAGCGGAAAAGCGTGCTTCTAGTTCGGTCCACACCCGAACAAAAAACAACCGGGCTTCCGCAACCGTTTTCTTGGGCACCGAAACAGTTACAAGTTTTTCTTCAAAAATCCCGTTGGCGCTATGGGCTTTTTGACTGAGCATCTCGTTATATTCCCGGCGATAGTCATCCAGCCCATCCTCCTTATACTCCATAAAAATAGACGCGGTAAAATCGTCTTCAGTCATTTGTCGGTTCCATATCGTTAGTTTCGTGGTAGCCCCATTATCAAAACTGTTGAGTAATTCACAATAGAGCATAAACATTTTTTCTTTGTCTTCTTTTCCTGCCACTTGGTAGTTAATATCCTGAAACCGAAAGGTTTTGGAAAACCGGTTTCCTGTTTTAAAAATCCCGTCTTCGTAAATACACGACACAGGGATCGTATCCCGCACACAACGTGGGACTGTATATTTCTCTTTATCCACCTTTAACACATTTTGTAGAGTTTTCAAGCGCATCCCTCCTTCCAAAAGTTTGCATGTTTCACCCCTAACCATTTCGGTTCTACCCATTCCGATATGAGATACACCCACAAGAATGTTTCTGCTTTCATCCCGTGATAAGTCAAAAACCCTAAAAGCGCAAACGGCACGGCTAGCAAAATGCAAAGCCACGAAACGGTCTCTAAACCTACAAGCGGCTTTAAAAATCCATACACACAAATCGCTACTAAAACAGCGATAAACGAAAAAAAGAGTTGTCGCAACGACAACCCAAAAAATACCGACTCGGAATAGTCCCGAATCTCTCGATTCATTTTAATTTCCATATTCCTCCTATTAAATGTACAGTAAAATTCTAAAAAAATAGGGAACAAACTAGCACAAAAACACTAGGATTTGTTCCCCAAAAATCATTTAATTACACATTTGAAGATGACTCTTCTTTTTTCTCTTTTTTCTCAAAAAGTTTAAAAGCACAAGTAATGATTTCCACATAAACAAAGAGAATGACTAGCGCGGGCAATTCATAAATAAATGGTATCGGAATCCATGACCAGAAAAGATGCAGCAAGCTAACACCACCATCTTCACAGGTGAAGAAATAATTGGCAAACGAGCAAAGCCCCGTTGCACGTAAAATAAAGTTGAATAACAGCGCTCCTAAAGCCAACAAAATGAAGGTCAACGCAATCCACGGGAAATCTTTAAATTGCGGCCGATAAAAACCAAGAGTGGCTATCAAAATTCCGCAAAGAATGATAATGGCGTGGGTCATGTAAAATCCACAAATACGCGGCACAAAGAAATCATATCCTTGAAACATTGGCTCTGGAAAAATCATGGCCATTAAGGCACCGAGAGGCGCCAGATAAAACGAAAAACTTAAAATGGCTCGTTTTTTCCACAAAAGCCCCAAAGGAATTAAAAACATATTGATGTTGCAAAGCTGCAACGGCAGTTCGTCAAACCAGTTAAACGCATCGATTTGTTTGGCGGTTAAGAATTCTTGGTCCAAAGACAACGCCACTTTGTACACAAAGAAAACAATCACATTAAAGGCACATAGGCTAATGAGAACAATTTTCTTGGTTTTTTCGGATTTATTTTTCAGTAGTAGTGAGATGACCGCAATGGCCACCACCACAAAGGCTAACAATCCTAAATGACAAGCATTAAAGGGTTTGATTATCATGTTCACTCCTCCGTTTTCGAATGGCATACGAAATACCCACAACCATATACGCAAAAACAACAGCCACAATACCGTCAATTACCGAGTGTTGTTTAACAAACACGGTAGACAGGCAAATGAGCACAACCGTAATCGCCGAAACAATTCGATAGGTTGTCTTTTCTTTCATTGGACCAAAGGTAAACGTTAACAAATGAATGGCTAACGCTTCAAAGCAATGCATGCTGGGGAACACATTGACCGGGTGATCCATAGAAAAAATCCAATGGCACCAAGCAGTAAAAAAACCTCCCCCCGTGGCTTCTGGCCGAATGGTAATGGTCGATGGAAACAATAAAACAATTCCAAGGCAAGCGTACACGCCAGCAAAGAACGTAATCATTAGCCAAGGGAAGTCCTTTTGTCCTTTTAGATACACCCATAACATAAGCATAGGTACATAGAGATACCAGATACAATAGGGAATAATAAAAACGGGAAGAAAGGGTATACTATCGTCCCATGCCACATGAATGATATGGTGGTTTTGCAAGAAAAACTGAGAAAGAAAATAGACCAGTGGCACCGGAATATATAACAAAAATAAAAGGAAAGATTTATGCGTTTTCAAAAGTTGTTTCATGTAAATTTCTGTTTCTCCTTTTGTATAATCCAGTAAATCATTATACCGATTTTCCTCTTTCTTGCAAGCATTTGCCGGTCGCTTTATTTATCAATACTGTCCTAGCCACCCACTCCCAGCATCTCTCGTACTAACCGATCCGAAAGCTTTACGGTTCCAACTAAAATCAGCATATTGAAAACAATTTCCCCTATATACACCCACGCCATCATAACCGGAGAGGCATTGGTATCCACGGCTGGCTGACCGGATGCAAAAAAGGAAAAGATGGCACACGCCAAAACAATAATCACTCCTTCTAAACATACTGCTGTATAACTCTTCAAGAAAGTCTTTCCTATGGATTGGCTTGGTTCTCCGGCGAAAGATGCTAAAGGAATTGGTGCAATGGCTGTATACATATACAGTTTAAAAAAACGACCATATACCGTTAAAATCATTACAAAGGATAACACCCAAATGAGTAGCCCTCCGATAAGTGTCACCGCCCACAGCGGGATACTCTCAAAAAAACTGCATCCTTCGATGGCGTCAACCATTTCTTTCGGTAAACTACCAACTTGTGATTCTAGCACACCCGTCTTTTGCACCACCGTAGAAATGATACCTTGTACAATGTTTAAAATTGCTAGCATTAAATCCATTCCATAGGTTACCACCGCTTTAGCAAGCACAAAACGGATGAATAACTTTACTGCTATCTCTGGCCGTTTCACTTCCACAAGAGATCCTAAGCTTTTCATTGCTCCCACAACGAAAAATAAAACAAGGAGCGCTAGCCCAATCGCTTGAAGCGCTCCGTAAATACCTTCTATCATATTCCATATAGATCCCCCTTTAAAATCCTTGGGGGATTCCACTACCAGTTGCCAGATTTCCGCAAATTTCTCATTCCAAACTTGCAAAGCCTTTTCTAAATTCTGGACAACCCAATTATCCGACAATCATTTCTCACCCTCTTCTTTTTTGACAATAATTTCCAATGCTTTTCTCTCTAAAAATCAAGAAGCTCTAAAACCGTTGGCGTGGAACAGGTCTCATGCTTTTTATACATTGTTATAAGCGACTTTGTCCGCAAAAATAACATTTTTTGGGACGAACTTTTGCATAAAAACCACACTTTTTGGGACGAACTTGCAAGAATAAATTACACTTTTTTGGACGAACTTTCATATAATTAATCCCACATTTGTATCCACTTTTAGTTTAATATCAAACATCAGCATTAAGCATCAAGCATCAATATCACCTCCACCCGTTATATTTTGCCAGTAGTTTTTGGGCATAGTTAAATGCCAGTAGTTATTAAAATCTGTTTGCCCTCCATGTGTTCCTTTCACAAGATAACGAGAGCTAATGCTAGATTTCGTTTTACACATTTTCAAAAAGCTGTCACTTATGTCAAATTCATTTTGCATCATCGAAAAAATATATCCTGTTTTTTGGTACAAAAAACACTTGTCATATTCCTC
>JAGCZP010000085.1 GCA_017959985.1 Clostridia bacterium
ACCATGCTGGGAGTCGCGGAAGAAAAAGTCTCGGTACTGGGCAACGGCGTTCCCGATCCGTCTGGAGGAGACATCGATATCTCTCGCCAAACACGGGATGCCCTTATCGAAATTTTAGATCCTTTGCTCCCGTCCTTCTCTATTGTTTCGATGAGTGAAGAACATGTAGACATTCTCGCCTACTTAGATTCTCTTTGTATCGAAGAGCCTTGGACCGCCGAAGGATTTTTAGCAGAACTCTCCAAAGATACTTCCTATTTCCGTCTGGCCCTCACCGATTCTGACCAAGTATTAGGATTTTGCGGAACCTACATTGTCTCCGACGTGGGTGATATTGCCCAAATTGCGGTGGCTCCCGATGCTAGACGGCAAAAAATCGCCACCTGGCTTTTGGAAGATGCTATCGCCGAATGCAAAAGACGTGGTGTGACCACCTTGCAACTCGAAGTGCGAAGCGAAAACAAAGCTGCTCGTGCTCTTTACGAATCATTTGGCTTTATAGAAGACGGAAAACGTCCTCTCTATTATCACAATCCCAGTGATGACGCTATTTTATATTCCCTAAATCTAAAGGAGGAAACAACGTGAATATTCTCGCCATTGAATCTTCTTGTGACGAAACCGCCGCCGCGGTTGTCAAAGACGGTCGCGACGTGTTATCCAGTATTGTTGCCTCCCAGGTAGAAGAACATCGCATTTACGGAGGCGTGGTTCCCGAAATTGCCAGCCGTCGCCATGCGGAAGCAATTTCGATTGTTACCAGTGATGCCTTAAAAGAGGCCAATTGTACCCTAGACGATATTGATGCCATTGCGGTCACCGCCGCGCCCGGCCTTATCGGAGCATTACTCGTCGGTGTAAATTTTGCCAAAGGCTTATCCATGAGCACCGGCAAACCCTTAATCCCTGTTCATCATTTACGGGGACACATTGCTGCTAACTACTTGGCTCACAAAGATTTAAAGCCACCCTTCTTATGTTTGGTGGTTTCCTGTGGCCATAGCCATATTGTAAAAGTCAACGATTACACCAATTTTACCGTCTTTGGTCGCACTCGTGACGATGCTGCTGGAGAATGTTTTGACAAAGCGGCTCGTGCAATGGGTATGCCCTATCCTGGTGGAATTGCTTTAGATAAATTGGCCGAAGAAGGCGACCCTAGAGCCTACACATTCCCTCGTCCTCATGTGGAGGGTAGCCCTTATGACTTTAGTTTTTCCGGGCTCAAAACCGCTGTGTTAAATCTATTACACAATGCCGAGCAAAAAGGAGAAGAACTCAACAAAGCGGATGTGTGTGCATCTTTCCGTGCTCGTGTTGTGGATATCTTATGTGAGAACACGTTAGCTGTTGCCAAGGAACAAAATATAAACACCATTGTTTTAGCTGGTGGTGTATCGGCTAATAAGGAACTTCGCAGACAAATGGAAGCGCGCTGCAAACAACAAGAATTTAACCTTTTTGTTCCTCCCCTTTGCTATTGCGGAGACAATGCAGCTATGATTGGCTCACAAGCCTACTATGAATACCAAGCAGGACATACCACAGGACCAGAACTAAATGCCGCTGCGACCATGCCAATTACGGAAGATTTTTGATAATCAAATATATGAATATTCATATGAGGAGGAATGATTTATGGCAATGATTCGATGCCCCTATTGTCAAAGACCAATAAGTGATCAAGCAATGGCGTGTCCCGCCTGCGGTTATCGTATTCCACGACCACAAAACAACATTTGCAAAGAATGTAAATCTGTTTTACCAGCAGGTGCTACAGCCTGTCCTACTTGTGGTTGTCCTACGGGTATGCAACCGCGGCAACCTATGATGCCTCCGCAACGGATGCCTATGCCTCAGCAAAAAAAGAAAAGTCACACCCCTCTTATTTTCACAATTATCGCTGTTATTCTTTTATTTGCCATCCTTATCACAGGTTGTGTTTGGTATATAAATGAAGAAAACGCCAAGCAATATCATTCTTCTCTTGTCCAGACAACTCGTGATATTTATGACAGTTCTTTGCGCTCAGAAAGCGCTGCACACCTTATACTCAATGTATGGTCTAATAGCATTTATGAAAAAGATGATCTTGAAACGAACCCCTTTACGAAAGATTCTCATGGTCGATTTTACGAAGATTTTAATGACGCGCTAAGTGCCCTTTTTGCGGATGAATCCTTCAGTGAACAACTCGTCACTATTCGAGATGATCAAACAAAGATTACCTCAAGTCTGCGAGATTTATCAGATCCTCCATCAAAATACAAAGAAGCGTATGAATTATTAAAAAAATGTTATAAAGATTACATGACACTATCAAATATTGCGCTTGATCCAAAAGGCAGTTTAAACACTGTCAACGAAGATTATACAAATGCAGATAATGCCGTTGCATCAGATCTTGACGACCTCTACTTATGCCTCTAACTACTTGTCATATGTCAAGTAGTTGACATCAAAATTCCTTTAAATATTAAAGCAATAAATACCCCTCAGCTACTTGTCATATGTCAAGTAGTTGAGGGGTATCTTGTATGTATATTTTCCGTCCATTTGTTTTCATACTTAATGGTATTTTCTTGCCTTTATACAAAAGAGTGTAGTATAATTACATCAAATGGGATTTCTGCAAAAGCAGAAGCGAAAGGAGATTAACTCAATGAATAGTTTAACTAGTAATAAGAGCATTCTTGACTGGTTACAAGACAAGATTGAGCTTCTCAATCCAGATCAAATCGAATGGATTGACGGTTCTGAAGAACAGCTCGAAAAATTACGTAAAATCGCCATTGAAACTGGCGAAATGACTCTCTTAAACCAAGAGAAACTCCCAGGATGTCTTTTACACCGTACCGCTCCTAACGACGTGGCTCGTGTAGAAGATCGTACCTTCATTTGCACAAGCAAAGAAGAAGATGCTGGTCCTACCAACCACTGGTGTGATCCAAAAGAAATGTACGAGAAATTGTACAACATCGCTCGTGGTTCCTACAAAGGCCGCACCATGTATGTCATTCCTTACTCCATGGGTCCTATCGGTTCTCCTCTTGCCAAAGCTGGTATTGAAGTAACCGACTCCATCTATGTTGTCTTGAACATGGCTATCATGACCCGTGTTGGCAAGAAAGTTATGGACGTTCTCGGCGATAGCAACGACTGGGTGCGTGGTCTCCACTGCAAGGTCGATGTGAACCCAGAAGATCGTTACATTTGCCAATTCCCGGAAGACAACACCATCATTTCCGTTAACTCCGCTTACGGCGGAAACGTATTGCTCGGCAAAAAATGCTTTGCTTTACGTATTGCTTCCTATCAAGGTTGGAAAGAAGGCTGGATGGCCGAGCATATGCTCATCCTTGGTTTGGAAAATCCACAAGGCGAAGTCAAATACGTGGCGGCTGCCTTCCCGTCTGCTTGCGGTAAAACCAACCTCGCTATGTTAATTCCTCCGGAATATCTCCGCAAGAAGGGTTACAAAGTTTGGACCGTCGGTGACGACATTGCTTGGATGCGCGTCGGTAAAGATGGCCGTCTCTATGCCATCAACCCAGAAAATGGTTTCTTCGGTGTTGCTCCTGGTATCAACGAAAAATCCAACTTCAACGCATTGGAATCCACCAAAAAGAACACCATCTTCACCAATGTGTGCTTAAATCTTGATGATAACACCGTTTGGTGGGAAGGTTTGGATAATAATCCACCTCACAACGCTCTTAACTGGCGTGGCGAGAAATGGGATTACACCAAATACGACAAAGCCAACAAAGTGCAAACCGCTGGCGCCCATCCAAACTCCCGTTTCACAGCTCCTGCTGTTAACTGTCCTTGCATCTCTTCGGAATTTGAGAGCTCCCAAGGCGTGCCGATTTCCGCCATTATCTTTGGTGGACGTCGTGCCAAATGTGCTCCATTAGTGTACCAATCCCGTGATTGGACCCATGGTGTCTTCATTGGTTCCGCTATGGCTTCCGAAACCACCGCCGCTGCTGCCGGTGCTGTCGGTGTTGTCCGTCGTGACCCAATGGCCATGCTCCCATTCTGTGGCTATCACATGGGTGATTACTTCAATCACTGGCTCGAAATGGGCGAAAAACTCGGAGACAAAGCTACAATAATCTTCAACGTCAACTGGTTCCGTACCGATGACGAAGGCAACTTCATCTGGCCAGGCTACGGTGATAACTGCCGTGTCCTTAACTGGATTATTGATCGTTGCGAAGGCAAAGCCGATGCTGAAGAAACCGCTATCGGTTATGTCCCGAGACCAGAAGACATCGACATCACTGGTTTGGATATGGATATCAACACCTTAAAAGATATCTTAACGGTTGATAAAGACATCTGGACAAAAGAAGCCGAAGAAATCGAAGAGCACTACAAGAAGTTTGGCGACAGACTCCCAGCGGCTCTCCGTGCTCAATTAGAGATCCTCAAAAACAATCTAAAATAATTCATTGAGTCCACAATACAAAAGACCGAAACGAAATTCGTTTCGGTCTTCTTTTTATTCTTTTGGATTCCACGGCTCATACGTTCCATATTCCAAAATATCTGCAATTCGTTTGCTCGCTTGTCCATCTCCATAAGGATTGCAAGCATGGGACATGGCAAGGTATTCCTTTTCATCTTCTAAAAGCTTCTTAAAGGTACTGTAGATAACTTCTTCACTGGTTCCCACAATTTTCAGTGTTCCTGCTTTAACGCCCTCCGGACGTTCGGTAACTTCTCGCATAACCAAAACCGGCACGCCATAGCTGGGACACTCTTCTTGAATACCGCCGGAATCGGTGAGACATAAATAGGATCGTGCTTCAAAATTGTGACAATCAAACACATCTAACGGCTCGATAATATGAATTTGCTGGCAATCTCCCAATTCTGCATTTGCCGCTTCTCGAACTTCTGGATTCATATGAATCGGATACACCGCTTTGCATTCCGGGTGTTCTTCTAGCACGCGACGAATGGCACGAAACATCCGATGCATAGGCTCTCCCAAATTTTCTCGGCGATGAGCGGTAATAAAGATTAGTTTGCTGTCTCCCACCCATTCGAGCTCCGGATGGGTATAGTTTTCTGTGACGGTATGCTGCATGGCGTCAATAACGGTATTGCCTGTCACATAAATGGTTTTCTCTTGGCGGCCTTCTTTCAAGAGATTATCCCTTGCAAGTGGTGTTGGTGCAAAATTATATTGCGAAACAAGAGAAACCGCTTCTCGGTTAAATTCTTCTGGATAAGGCGCATAGATATTATAGGTTCGAAGTCCTGCTTCCACATGACCGACCGGAATCTTTAAATAAAAACAGGCAAGCGCTGTCACAAATGTCGTGCTGGTATCTCCATGAACCAGTACAACATCCGGACGGACCTCTTCTAAAACCGTTTTCATTCCTCTTAAAACGCTCTCCGTAATTTCAAACAAGGTCTGGCGTTCTTTCATAATATTTAAATCGTAATCTGGAACAATTCCAAATTTATCCAAAACCTGGTCGAGCATTTGCCGATGCTGTGCTGTCACACAAACAACCACGTCAAATGCCTCTCTCTTTTTTAGTTCCAAAATAACGGGGCAAATCTTAATCGCTTCAGGTCTTGTCCCAAATACGGTCATGATTTTTTTCTTCATTGATTATCTTTCTCCTACATTATCTTTCTGTCAAAGCCTTTGTGTACTCAGCATACCACTGAGCAAATGAACGTAGCCCTTCCCGAATACCAATTTTTGGTGTGAATCCAAAATCTCGCTCTAATGCCGTGGAATCCGCGTACGTTTCTAACACGTCTCCCGCTTGCATTTCCACCATTTTTTGATGGGCGCCAAAATCATAATTCTTTGGTAAGACACCGGCTTTCACCAGTTCTTCCTGTAGCGTGGTAACGAAATCCATAAGGTTTTCCGGTTGTCCACCGCCTATATTATACAACGCATACGGGGGAATCGGCAATCCATCTTCTCCGTTTTTCTTTTCCGGCGCTCCTTGCAGCACCCGATAGACCCCTTCCACAATATCGTCAATGTATGTAAAATCGCGACGCATATTCCCGTGGTTAAATAGCGAGATGGTCTCTCCCGCAACCAACTTTTCCGTTGCCGAATAATAAAACATATCCGGTCTTCCCGCTGGGCCATACACGGTGAAGAACCGAAGCCCTGTAGACGGAATGTTATATAACTTGCTATACGCATGCGTTAATAGCTCATCGCTTTTTTTCGTAGCGGCATACAAACTAACGGGATTATCCACCTTGTCCTCGGTAGAAAACGGAACCTTTTTATTGCCACCGTAAACAGAAGAACTGGAGGCGTACACAAAGTGTTCCACCGGATGATGACGACACGCTTCTAGTAGGTTATAAAATCCTAGGATGTTTGATTCGATATACACGTCCGGATGATCAATCGAATACCGCACCCCTGCCTGCGCAGCAAGATGAACCACCACATCAAACGAATAGGTCTTAAATAGGTTTTCTATCAGTTCCTTATCTCCAATAGAGCCCTTGACAAATACATGCTTCGTCGGAGACTGTTTGGCGATTTCTTCGATGATATGTAAACGGTACTCCTTCAGTTTTGGATCATAATATGCATTCATATTATCCAAACTGACAATGGTGCCCCCTGTCATTTCTTTTAATAAACGACAGACAACATTGGCACCGATAAACCCTGGCGATCCCGTTACCAAAATTGATTTTTGATTTAAATTGATCCGTTGCATTTTAGTCCCTCCGGAACAAATCCCTTGTGTACACTTTCTCTTTGACATCATCCAGTACCGGGTCATAACGATTAGCAATAATACAACCACACATCTTTTTAAAGCGTTTTAAGTCGTTGACAACCAGTGATCCAAAGAAAGTGGTTTGGTCTTCCAAAGACGGTTCGTAAATTACAACCGTCGCCCCTTTTGCTTTTACCCGTTTCATAACCCCTTGAATCGAAGATTGCCGGAAATTATCGCTATTACTCTTCATGGTTAAACGATAAACGCCGACCACCACATCTTTTTGTTGCTCTTCTTTATCATGGGAATACATCTCGCTATTTCCATAAGTCCCGGCAATCTCCATAACACGGTCCGCAATGAAATCTTTTCGTGTACGATTGCTTTCCACAATGGCCTCAATTAGGTTCTCTGGTACATCTTGGTAATTAGCCAATAACTGTTTGGTGTCTTTTGGCAAACAATACCCCCCGTATCCAAAAGAAGGATTGTTATAATAATCTCCCACACGGGGATCCAAACAAACGCCTTGAATAATGGGAGCCGTCTGCAAATGCTTAATCTCTGCATAAGTATCCAGTTCATTGAAAAAACTAACTCGTAACGCTAAATAGGTGTTTGCAAAAAGTTTGGTTGCTTCTGCTTCTGTAAATCCCATCATCAAAATGGGGACCGATGGTTTGATTGCTCCTTGTTTTAGAATTTCCGCAAAGATTTCTGCATTCTTCTTATTCTTTTCGTCCGTTCCAACAATAATCCGGCTGGGATACAAATTATCATACAAGGCTTTTGATTCCCGTAAAAACTCTGGGCTAAACAAGAGTGTATCCATTTGTAGTGTATTGCGAATCTGTGCCGTATACCCAACAGGAACTGTAGACTTAATTACCACAATCGGTTGCTTCTTTTTCCCCTTATTAGCGTCTTTTATTTGTTGCAAAACACTTTCCACTGCCGAGCAATCAAAAAAGTTGGTTTTCGAATCATAATTTGTCGGAACAGCGACAATACAAATATCTGCCTTTTCATAAGCCGTTTGCGCATCATCGGTTGCACGAAGGGATAAGCCACGCTGTGTATGCTCTGACAAATACCGTTCTATATACTCGTCTTGAATAGGGCTTTCCCAAGAATTAATAGAACGAATACCTTCTGAAACAATATCTACATCCGTAACGTCATGATGTTGTGCCAATAAAACGGCAAGGGATAATCCCACATATCCTGTTCCTGCTCTAACGATTTTCATTCTTTTTATAGAGGAAACTTGCGGATCATCATCTGTGATAACATCTGAAATTGAAAAAGCCAATACTTCAGAAAGTGCAAGCAATTGATCTGCAGACGGCATATAATCTTGCTTTTCTAACCTCGATAAAATCGAGCGATTAATTCTCGTTTTCTCTGCTAAAACCGTTTGCGATATTTTTAAGGCTTTTCGTTTTTGAACAACCATCTCTGATAAAAGTGAAAGAGATATATGTTTCATACTATTTCTCCTGTTTTTGTTGCTAGTAGCAACATTTCTTCAATGTTTAATATATGATAACAAAAAGAATCGATAAAATCAAATTAATTTGTCTTTTTCAGCAACAACGCGCAAACTAAAAAGAAATGACATAGGAAAAACTTGAATAAACTCTCTAAAAGCACAAAAGGCTCTTTCCTCAAAGAAAGAGTCTTTTGTTATGTCTTATTTGAAGCTTTGAACCATTTGGGTAACACTTCGTTTAGTCAGCTTAAAATATAGAGCCGTTACAACCATAAAGAACAAAGCGCCTATTGTCACTTTCAAAGCAATTGTCCACACAACCGAACATGCTATGTATTCCGTTATCCATGTCACAACTTCATACATCCCTAAACCAATTACCATTGGCGGAACCGTTTTTAATAGCGTCCTTCCAACAGGAATTGATTTTCGAATCCAAAACACTTGAATAGCTGCCACCACAAACTCTGTACAAATGGTTCCAACAACCGCTCCCAAGACACCAATTTGTTGAATAAGGAAAAGATTAATAAAGAAATTCACAACTGCTCCAATCGTCACCGATAACAAATAACCTTTTTCACGGCTCATAGGAATCAGTATTTGGTTTCTTGTGGTATTGGATATTCCAATAAACAGCACTGAAATCGCAAGCCATTTCAGAATATCAATGCTTTGATCGAATCCTTTTCCGTAAAACAAAGGAATAAAGTTATTAGCAATCACTGCTAAACCAAAGCACATAGCAGAGGTAATAAAGGTGATTAGTTCAATAGAATCCACATAATACTTTTTACACTGATCTAGTTTCCCCGTAGCAAATAAATTGCTAATTCGAGGAAGCATTACCATTCCCCACGCCGAAACAACTCCTAAGCAAACAATAACAATCTTATCCGCTGCCTCATACAAACCGACATCTTCGTAACTGGATAACAATCCAATCATAATTTTATCCATAACACGGTACACACTAGTCGCAATTGTCGGTGCAAAGAGAATTACCATCGGCTTCCAATGCTTAAAGGTTTCTCTCATCGGTTGCCGTACATACCGTACATATTTCCGAATGCTAAACCATAAATAACATTGGCCTAAGAAATAGCCGCCGGCCATAATGATTGTATAAATCCATAAATCCGACTTGGTTCGGACGAACAGAAACACAGCCGCTGCGGTTGCCAGTTTAATAATCGTTTTGCGAAGGACCGTTATCTTAAATTCTTCTAATCCAAAGAATAGCCAGTTAATATCAAAGACCGCGCTAAGGATATAAATAAGCTGAATGAAATAAATCCATTTATATTCCAGCGGCACAATACTCACATACGTGACATACACAATAATCGATAAAAGGCAAGTAAATACCTGCAGTTGGAAAATACTGGAAAACTCTTTATTTAAAACCTCTTGAGAATCGCGAACACGAGCTATGCTTCGATTACCATAGGTGTTCACACCCAGCATCCCAGCAATTAAAAAATAATATGCAACCGAATGGGTATACGAATAAATGCCCATCCCTTCTGATCCTAAAACTCTCGCAATGTACGGAGCCGTAATCAAAGGCATGACCATTTGCAAAATCTGATACCCTAAATTGTATAGGTAATTTTTTCGGATGCTTGCTTGCATAGGTTTATCTTTCTTCCTTCAAAAATTCCACTAAGGAGTCTAAATTTGTTTGCGCAAGAGACCGGATATCCTGAGAAATCGAAATCGGCTGGCTGGCATAAGTTTGTAACAAGGAATACACCGTATCCTTATCCAGTTTATCGTAAGAAACACACCGGTTTTCTTGCCCAATTTGTTTATAAAATCGTGCGGTTTTGTATTGATGAAGGGGTGTGGAAATCACAGATTTTCCCAAGGTCGCCGCCACAATTCCCACATGAAGTTTACGGGTAACCACCACAGAGGCATTATTTAATAGATAGCACATATCCATACAATTGCGATACAACGCATAATAGGATTTGACTCCCTGGCTTTCCAGTTTTTGTTTAATCCACGTATCATCCATTTCCCGCTTACCACCATCGGTCCCATACACAACACAATATTCCGGGTGTTCTAAAACAAATTTGGTAACCGGTTCCAAAACGGTTTTCAAAAATCGCTCGTTCGTCTTATCCGAAGGCAGCATATGTAAAAAGAGAATTTTCCCTTCACAGAACGATACGAATTGCTTCATAGAATCCGAAACATCCGCTAGAAAATCTTCATCCTTTAAGGAAACTGCTGTATCTACGGTGCAACGAGAATGGGTAATCCCCATCTCTTCCAGATAAGACTTGGACTCTTCATTTCGAACGGTAAGAAAAGACGCATGCGCTAAAATCTTCTTGGCCGCCTTTTTCACAAAACCATGATGGAGTGGTCCGACTTCCAGCCCGACAACGGCAATGGATTTATTATGCGTTACTGCACGGCACCCTAACGTGAAATACCGATAATACCGAATCATACTTTGTTTGATGCTTTTAGAACCATCTCCAAAATACCCGCCGGAAATATACACCAGCGCATTCACTTTTTGCATTTCTTTTGAAGAAAGGTGTTTGTCATACGACAAGGTCTCTCGCAAATGCTGTCCGATCCCAAATGGTTTCTTATCATAAAACCATACATTTTCTTTGCCAAACGCATCGGTTAAACGCTTATAAAAAAGAGTAGCAAATAAACAATCGCCAAAATTGGTACCATTGATGGCACCATGCAGCAATATTTTCATTTGCCCTCTCCTCCTATCTTTATAGAGAATCAATTGTTTCAAACAAAACCTTCGTTACCGATTCCCTCGAATACTTTTCTGCTTCCAAGTACGCCCCTTGGCATACCCGCTTATACAAATCCAAATCGTCTCGCAAACGTTTGATGGCCTCATAGACAGAGGAGATGCTTTGTTCCTTGCAAAGAAGCCCCGTTTCCCCGTCTTTAACAATTTCTCCGTTATACTTCCAGTCTGTTGCAATAACAGGTAGTCCCGCCATCATGGCTTCCAAAATGGCACCAGGAAATCCTTCTCCACGATACGCCGTTGGAAACAACATCGCATCGTATTTTGCCAAAGTCGGAAGAATCTCCTCTCCGTGCAAAACACCGCTATACTGGATTGCTTCGCATTCCTTTATTTCTAGGTTGATACGGTTCTTCATTTCCTCATCAACGGGACCATAAATATCCAAAGAAGCGTCAACGCCTTCTGAAAGGCACTTTTTAACAGCACCAATGGCTTGCAACACCCCTTTTTCTTTAATCACACGGGAGTAAAAAACAAATCTTTGTGGAGCATGGTCTCCCGTTTTCATCATAATATGCGTTCTCTCGACGTTACGATAGTTTGGAAATACCGAGACATTTGAAAACCCTTGTTTGCAAAGGCTGTCACGAATGGATGCCATCTGCACCAAAATTGCTCGGTACGTTTTTTCTCTTTTTTGTAAAGACACATTTTCTTTGGTAACAACCGGAAGCCAACCGCCGATAGCAACATGAACCACTTTATTGGATACTTTCAAAAAATCCAAATACGCCGTCATAGGGCCAATGGCTCGCCGGCCTGGCAAAATCACAATACAAGACGCTTGCTTTAAAAGCCTTCTATTGACAAAAAGCTTGCATAGCTTTTTGCCACCCACGTCTAGAAAAAGTACCGTGTCTTTTTTCCCATAGTTTTCCTGTATAGATTCCAAAACCGTTTTTGTTCGAATGGTCTGACCATCTGGTTTAGCAGGATCGCCTAGGTTTCCCAGTACCACAATCATTTTATTCGTTTCCAATGCGATTGCCCTTCCTTAAGACCAATTTTCTTTTGGATATTTTAATTTGTTCCGCAATCCCCAAATAGGAGAAGTCTAAAAAGATGAGGATGGAGAAAAACACAACACTAATTACAAAAGAGGATAGTCCGTTTTTAAACAGTTTGATAATGCTCGATAAGAAAAATGCCATGTAAAACTTATCCGCAAACGTGGTACCGACAATAAAGCGACGATAAAATTTCGATAAATAATGTCCTACTAAAAAACTTACCGGGAATGCAAAGATGCCATAGGTATAAAACAGTTCGTTAATATAAAACATGGATAGGTTGTTGGAAACCCCTAAACTGTCGCGAATAAAAATGTTTAACGCCGTCATTTTCTCTGGAAAAAGGCTTCTAGGAATAAACGATTCGAGTGTAAAGAACAATTCGCGAAGATAAAAACTAACACCCATTTCTTCCCCAAATTGCCGATAAATAATCAGCGTCGGAAATCCGGTAACACCACTTCCGGAAAGTAACAATTCCATAAACGAACGAGAAAACGTCACATTTGTGACTCCCTTGGCATACTGGTTACTAAACACGCGCAAATACCAAAAGAGAGGAACCATGCACAAAACAGCCACAAACGATACAATAATAATTCGCCGTATCTTTTTATTTATAACAATGGCATCTAGGCCCTTTTGTTTTCTGAGTGTGGCAAAATAACAAACATACAAAACGAGAACAAATAAGACGTTGGCAATCATTTCGCGGCGCTGGTTGGTTTGAAACGAGGAAACAAAAATCATCACAAGATAGGCAATCCCATAGGATTTCTTGTTTTTTGTTGCGTTGTAATACAGCGCATTCCCCAGCATGAGAATTGGCAATTTCAGTACGAGAATTCGAACGATCTCCGAACCGTACATATCTTTTTTGGTAGCGAGAAAAAACGCTTTAAGAGAAGCTCCAGACATGAAAAATCCGCGAACTTCCAGCAATAGCCAAATAGCAAAAAGGATGCCTTGTGCTATAAGAAAACGGTCTTCTCGAAAAGAAGAACTGGTTTGATAGGTGAATTGTATCGGTTTTTTATCGCATTGCGTGGAATATCCCACTTCAAACGCCACCATAATCAATGTTGTCACAATATTTAACTGTGTCAAAAGTCCCACATCGTATACAAAAAAATGTGCATACACTTTTAATAAGTTTTGATAAACCGATTCAAAAACATGTCCTCCAAGTAACAGGTCATAAATGATAGGGACATACCAAAGAGAATACATAACCACAAAGATGGCGCCGAAATCCACTATTTTTTTGGAAAGTCTGCTCAACGCATGAAGAAATACAAGTATTTGAACAATGAGCAGCACTATGTTTACGAATTCGATCATGTCATCCATTCCTTCTCCATGAAAACCCCTTTTAAAAGGTCCTCACGCCTTCGTTCGGTACATCCTTCTATACAATGCTTTTGCTAAGAAACTCGGCATAATAAAAAAGACAATCTGCCGAAACACCACATACATATATTCGGAAAGCCGAAGATATCCAGCTTGATAATTCTTTTTATACACAGACAAATCGCACCGTAAATTTGTCCAATTTTTCTTACGCTTTATCCGTGCCGATCCTGTGCGAAATAGCACCAGAGGTTCGCCGATATTTCTACATTTACACCCTTTCCACAATAGACGTGTAAACAACTCTAAATCGAGAGAACGGCGCAAAGGGGCGTAACCTCCATTTTTCTGTACAATGCTTTTTCGAAAC
>JAGCZP010000086.1 GCA_017959985.1 Clostridia bacterium
AGATGGCAAATACTTCCGTTGTTTGAAATTCCGTACCATGAGCAAGGATGCACCAGCCAATGTGGCAACTTGCGATATGGAAGCTAGAAAATACATTTCTCCTATCGGCCACTTTCTCCGTAATGCCAGCTTAGATGAACTTCCACAGCTTTGGAACATCTTACGTGGCGATATGAGCTTCGTAGGACCACGACCCATTATTCCCGCCGAAAAAGAACTCATTCGTCTTCGCAAATTGCATCATGCCGAGAGCGTGAGACCTGGTCTTACCGGTTGGTCCCAAATCAATGGACGTGACAATCTCCGCGTGGCAAAAAAAGCCTTTATGGACGGCTATTATGCTCGCCATGCTACCTTTGCTTTCGATATGAAGATTTTATACCACACCTTCTTCTGTGTGCTTCGTTCCGAAAACGTTGTGGACGGTCACTCCATTCGCGAGGCCGATATTCAAGTGCTTCTCAATCGCACCGCATAAGAAACAGAGGGACTCTCTGCTACCTATGGTAGACAGAGAGTTTTTTTATTGATTTATTATACAACCTATGGTATACTATTGGGTAGTTTATAGTTATTGGAGGCAAAACTATGAAGTGTCCCTTTTGTGGAGAAGCCGATACACGGGTTTTAGACTCCCGCCCCACCGAAGAAGATTCCAGCATTCGTCGTAGACGGGAATGCCAGGCTTGTGGCAAGCGCTTCACAACCTACGAAATGGTTGAACGTACCCCCATTGTGGTTGTTAAACGTGACAAATCTCGGGAAGAGTTTGATCGCGATAAATTATTGCGTGGTTTAATGCGTGCTTGTGAAAAACGTCCTATCTCCATTCAAACCATTGAAAAAGTCGTTGAAAATATCGAGAGCAAAGTGCGCAATTCTATGGAACGAGAAGTTACCGCCGAACAAATCGGTGAGTATGCCATGGAAGAATTAAAGGAAATTGATGAAGTCGCCTATGTGCGCTTCTCTTCTGTGTATCGTCATTTTAAAGATATTGGAAGTTTCCAAGAAGCCATTGCCAAATTATTAAACGAATAATGCCTTTGAAAAGATGGCCATGTTCTGTGGGCATCTTTTTCTTCTAATATAAGAAGGAGTTGATTGTATGCGTATCGGTCACGGATACGATGTTCATAGATTTTGTGAAGGCCGCCCCCTAATCTTAGGAGGCGTAACCATTCCTTACGAAAAAGGACTACTGGGCCATTCGGACGCGGACGTGCTAGCCCATGCCATTATGGATGCTTTGTTAGGAGCTGCGGGACTTGGCGATATCGGATCCTTTTTCCCTGACACCGACGACCAATGGAAAGACGCGGATAGCATTAAACTCTTGGCCATTGTGGCCAGTTATGTGCGCAAAGAAGGGTTCGAAATCGAGAATATCGACGCCACCATTATTGCGCAAGAACCAAAACTTCGTCCCTATATTGACCTGATGAAAGACCGCATTGCCAAAGCCGCCTTAATTGAAATCTCGCAAATTGGTGTAAAAGCCACCACCGAAGAAGGCTTGGGCTTTACCGGAGCCAAAGAAGGCATTGCCGCCCACGCCGTGTGTTTAATCACAAAAAAATAATTTCCATATATAAAAAAAGATTGATAAACCGATTAATAGTGTAGTATACTTTCTAGTAGATATTCCATTCACTTTTTTGGGAGGAGGCGAACAAGATGGCATCACGCAAAAAAGAGAAAAAACCCAATATCCTCGTCGTGCTCTCTGTTGTTATCTTCCTCTTGTTCGTTACCGTTATGCTCGGTCAGCTTTTTTTACAGTTGAAAGACAAACAACAAGAAATTGAAAATGTAAAATCGGAGATTTCCGAATTAGAACAGAAAAACCGTGATTTAAAATACAAACTAGATAACAAAGAGCAATATCTCGAACAAAAAGCAAGAGAAAAAGGCTATGTAAACCCTGGCGCAGATGTTTATAAAGAAATTTCATAAATAAACGGAAGGAAATTTGCCTATATGCAATTAGAAATCGGAGCCATTTTAGACGGGAAAATCACTGGATTAGCGCCCTTTGGTGCCTTTGTGGAATTGGAAGACGGAACCACCGGGATGGTACACATCTCCGAAGTGGCTTCTTCCTATGTCAACGACATCAACGAGCACCTAAAAGAAGGACAATCGGTCAAAGTGAAAGTGTTGGCCATTGAAGACAACGGCAAAGTTGCCTTGTCCATTAAAAAAGCGTCTACTCCTGTGAAACGTGCTCCCAAAGCTCCTGCCCCTCCGGTTACCAGTCCTGGAGACTACCAATGGCAACCAAGAAAAAACGAGACCGGCAGTTTTGAAGAAATGATGGCTCGTTTTAAGCAGGATAGCGAAGAAAAATTATCCGATTTGAAACGTATTACCGATGATAGGCGTGGAAATCACCGAAAATAATTCTATGCTCCATAGGCGGGATACACCATCCTGCCTCTTTTGTTTGTAAAGAAAGGAAAACCCTATGCGTATTTTAGGAACCATCAATTTAATCCTCGCGTGGATACTTGAAGTATTTGCCGGCATCTTCATTCCGGTTTTATTAGTACTTTCTTCCCTTATGGTTGACACCAACGAAGGAAATCGCTTAATCCAAATTCCGGGATTTCCCATCGTACTGATTTTGTTGTCTTTGGCCGCCATTGGAATGTTTGTCGGACTCTTGTTATTTACTATGGGAAAACACAATAAACTTGCTGGGTGGTGTATGCTTGTCTCTACCATCTTATTTATGGGTGGAGCGCTTGGCATTGCCATGTGCACCATGCACGCCTCCGGTGCGGTTTCTCAAAAGATTACCGGTGGGGATCGCATGAACACGATGAAACTCATTTATCGTCACATTTTGCCAGTTTTAATTCCCCTCTTTGCCCTGTTAGCCCACATCTTTAAAGAAAAAGCAAAGAGCAAAGAACTCTTAGCAGAAGTCATGGACGAAATCAAAGATTCCGATCCACAAACCATTACCATTACGAAAGAGTAAGGAAGGCGTAAACTATGCGTGATTATCGATTAGAAACCAGAAAACGGATTGCGTACATTCGCAAAAAATTAGAAGAAGCCCATGCCGATGGTATTGTCTACGGCAACAGCGGTGGAAAAGACTGTACCCTTGTTGGTATTCTCTGCAAGATGGCCTGTGACAACACGGTCAGTGTGGTCATGCCTTGTCTTTCTAAACGCAATTTTGAATCGGACAAAGAAGATGCGGAGAAAGTCACCGCCCAATTTGGCATTGAAAACCGTGTCGTGGATTTAAGCGCTATCAAATCTCTTGTGTTAGAAACCGTCTCATCAGCCACCACCATTTCGGATATGGCCAGCGCCAACATCTCTCCCCGTCTTCGGATGATTACCCTCTACACCATTGCCCAAAGCGAAAACCGTTTAGTGGCGGGAACCGGTAACCGTAGCGAAGCCTATATGGGATACTTTACCAAATGGGGTGACGGGGCTTACGACTTTGATCCCATTGCGGATTTAACCGTTACCGAAATCTATGAATTTTTACGGTTTTTGGAAGCCCCTGCCTCCATTATCACCAAAGCCCCTTCCGCCGGCTTATTCGAAGGACAAACCGACGAACAAGAAATGGGTGTTACCTACAAAGCCATTGACGACTATCTTTTAACCGGGGTTGTCAGCATCCAAGACAAAGAAATCATTGACGCTTTCCATAAAAGAAGTGAACATAAACGCCAAATGCCTTCGGTTTATGGAGAATAACGCAACATTTACCTGTG
>JAGCZP010000087.1 GCA_017959985.1 Clostridia bacterium
AAAATGAAGGTTAACATTCTCGTTGTGGGATTGGTTTTAATTGCTGCAACGGCCTATGTGGCGTATGCTCTTATTGTGTCACAGGATTTTGATCATTTATTTCACCGATTAACATTTTAGATAAAAGAAAACTCCTTCCAAAAGGCGTTTGCCTTTGAAGGAGTTGTTTTTCATTTTTTATGAGAAGAAATTTAAAATACGAATTGCGAGTCCCATATCGGCTTCGCGGTTATGAGCCGAGACATCTTTTCGGTTGTGAATCTCTTCCTTGTTCTTATGGAAATACTCATAGGATCGTAAGAGCATTTCTTCGTTTTTTAAGGTAGGTTGCCATCCGAGTTTCTCTTTAATCTTGGTAGTGTCAAATACAAAAGAGGAAGAAATCATGTTGTATTGATAGACACCAAGAGGAGAGATACCAAGGAAATACGACACTTTCATTGCCATTTTTGCAAGGTGAGGAGGTAGATGTCCAAGCTTAGATTTGGAATCGGAATGATCGATAACGTATTGGTATGTATAGTTGAAAGACTTTACATCGTCTGAACCAATATTAAACACATCGCTTTGGTTATAGTCGAGAGCTAATTCACAAGCTTTTGCTAAATCTTTAGCATAAATGAATTGATAGGTATTATTTCCTTTTCCTACCATCCAAAGACGTTTGTTTTCGTCTACGAATTGGTACAAAATCGCTAAGAGTCCTAAACGCCCCTCGTCCATGATTGTGGGACAACGGAAAATGACACTGTGAACCTGATCTGGTTTGGAAAGGAGAATCTTTTCACCTTCCCATTTGGATTTTCCGTAGATTTCCACTGGTGCGGGAGGTTCGTCTTCTTTGACTTTTTCATCAAAGTTTTTGCCCCACAGGCAGTTACTGGATGTGAAGATAATCTTTTTGACATTGTGTTTTACACACATGTCTAAGATGTTTTGTGTTCCATCCACATTGGATGTCCATAGTTCCTTGAGCATTTTCTTTTCATGGGCTAACATGGCAGCAAAATGAAAAACAGCGTCAAAGGTGTATTCGGAAAAGGTTTTTTCTAACAAATCGGTATCACGAATATCTCCCTGAATAGGGGTAAAGTTTTCGTGTTCCAATTCGCTATGTACTAAATCGATGCTAACGCAGGTATGGCCTTTTCCTAAAAGATAATTGGCCATAATGCTTCCGAAGAATCCTGCACCACCGGTAATGAGATAGGTTCCCATCTGGTAAGCCTCCTAATAAATCATGTATAAATATTATAGTCTTGCCTTATAGGAAAAGCAAATAATTTTTAGAAAAGAATTGTGATTCGGTTGTTTGTTTTTTTATAAAAATGTGGTATGATAAATACGTTATTTTACGATATAAAGAGGAGAATGATTATGGCCTATTTATCGGATATTGAAATTGCGCAATCTTGTAAGATGCAACCCATTACGGAGATTGCTAAAAGAGCACATGTGGATGAAAAAGACTTAGAACCTTACGGTAAATATAAAGCAAAAATTGACTTATCCCTTCTGAAAGATACCAACAAAGAAAACGGGAAGTTGGTTTTGGTGACAGCTATTACCCCAACTCCTGCAGGAGAGGGAAAAACCACTACGACCATTGGCCTTGCTGATGGGTTGTCAAAAATCGGTAAAGACGTGGTTGTGGCTTTGCGGGAACCATCTTTAGGACCGGTGTTTGGTGTAAAAGGTGGTGCGGCCGGTGGCGGATATGCCCAGGTTGTTCCTATGGAAGATATTAACTTGCATTTTACCGGAGATTTTCATGCCATTGGTGCTGCCAACAATCTTTTAGCCGCTATGTTAGATAACCACATTCAACAAGGGAACAAATTCGGTATTGATGTACGGAAAATCACGTGGAAACGCTGCGTTGATATGAATGACCGTCAATTGCGTTTTGTGACAGATGGTCTTGGCGGAAAAGCTAACGGTGTGCCTCGTGAAGACGGATTTGATATTACTGTGGCCAGCGAAATTATGGCTGTTTTTTGCTTGGCGACCAGCATTACCGATTTGAAAAATCGTTTATCCCGTATAGTGGTTGCCTATACGTTTGATGACAAACCGGTAACAGCTGGGGACCTCAATGCTGTGGGAGCCATGACGGCTTTGCTGAAAGATGCTTTAAAACCAAACTTGGTACAAACCTTAGAAGGAACGCCTGCGTTCGTGCATGGCGGTCCGTTTGCGAATATTGCCCATGGCTGTAACTCGGTGATTGCCACAAAGATGGCCATGAAAATGGGGGATTACGCCATTACAGAGGCTGGATTCGGTGCAGATCTTGGGGCGGAAAAATTCCTAGACATTAAGTGCCGTATGGCAGGCTTAACGCCGGATGCGGTTGTGGTTGTTGCAACGGTTCGTGCTTTAAAAATGCATGGGGGACTTAATAAGACGGAATTAAATACAGAGGATTTGGGTGCCCTTGAGAAGGGTATTCCGAACCTGTTGCGTCACGTATCGAACATCAAGAATGTGTATAAACTTCCTTGCGTGGTGGCAGTGAACCGTTTCCCAACGGATACGGATAAAGAAATCGATTTCATTATTGCGAAATGCCGGGAACTTGGCGTCAATACTGTTTTATCAACGGTCTGGGCTGACGGTGGCAATGGGGGAATTGAACTTGCCAAAGAAGTGGTTCGTCTCTGTGAAGAGGAGACGGGTGACTTCACCTTTAGTTATGAGGACGGCATGAGCTTAACCGAAAAGATTGAAGCGGTTGTCAAAAAAATCTATGGTGGCGATGGTATTAATATTTTACCGAATGCGGCAAAGCAGATTGCACAATTAGAAAGCTTGGGATTTGGCAAATGCCCCGTGTGTATTGCCAAAACACAATACAGCTTTTCGGATGATCCTACAAAGCTAGGCGCTCCTGAAAACTTTACGGTGACGGTTAAGAACGTAAAGGTAAGTGCTGGGGCCGGATTTGTGGTTGTTTTGACCGGGGACATTATGACCATGCCAGGACTACCCAGAGTTCCTGCAGCGGAGAAAATTGACGTGGATGAGGACGGACGGATTTCCGGCCTGTTCTAAGAAATTTTGAATATTGCATAAGAGGGGATGACAGGCGTCATTCCCTCTTTAAATATATAAAATCTTGTTTTTTATATAAAAGAGTGATATAATTTTTGTGTATGTACAATGAAAAAAGTGTGTTCAAAATCATTTCAAAGGAGATTGCAGAATGGCGGCAAAAAAGTCGACAAGTAAAAAAGCGGCGGCAAAAGTTGAAGCGGAAAACAATAGAAAACGCCAAGCATCGGCAATCATATTGTTTGCGATTGCTATCTTTCTTTTGTGTCTAGCGGTTATCCCTGGTGGTAGTGGCTGGTATTATTTGCATTGCGGTTTTTGCGGGCTGCTTGGAATTAGCGCATTTATCCTTCCGGTGATTATGATTTATATCGCGGTGTTGTTCTCTATGGACAAACCAGTTGGAAGTTTAAAAAAAGAAATCTGGCTTTGCGGCATTTTGATTACGTTATTTAGTGCGGCACTAGAAATCTTTATCATGGATATTGATGGAGAATCCTATTGGGGTGCCATCAAGTTTGGATACGAGCAAGGAACCAATTTGAAAAATGGTGGCGTGCTTGGTGCGATTGTAGGCTATCCATTAGAGGCTTTCTTAGAGGATGTGGGTGCCAAGATTGTCATTGCTTTGCTTGTATTTGTTTTCTTTATGCTTGTAACGGGAACAACACTAATGTCCTTGTTTAAAGCCATTGGTAGTCCTGTGAAGAAAGCAAAAGATTCTATTCAATCCGCTTTCGAAGAGGATGAAGATGCTTAAGAATATGAGGAAGAAGAGGAAGTTATTACCCCATCAAGAAGAAGACGGAAGATTGAAATCGAAGAGATGGATGTGACACCTTCCAAACGGTCCATTGACATTCCTATGGGAGAGGGTTACCGTACCGCAGAAACCGATTTGGAAGATGCGAATAAGGCAGCAGAAAAAGAAATGGCGGAAGGTCTTGAAGAAACGGAATCCGCTTTGAGTATTTTTAAGAGAAAGTCTCGTACAAAGAAGGAAACACCTGCTGAAGAAGAGACCACCGAACCTGTCATTGCGGAAGAAACGCCTGTTGAGTCGGTGGCAGAAGAAAAACCAGAAGAAAAACCGGAAGAACCGACTTATAAGTTTCCACCATTATCCTTGCTCAAAGAGTTTAAACCGACAAAAGGTGGAGCCACGGACGCAAAGACATTACAACAAACGGCAGATAAGATTGTTAGAACGTTACAAGAGTATCGGATTGAAACCCGTGTGACGGATATTGTGGTAGGAGCAACGGTCGTTCGTTATGAACTAGAGCCAGCTGCCGGTGTTCGCGTGAGAAGAATCGCCGAATTGGCAGATGATATTTCCTTACGGTTAGCCACGGAGAGTGTGCGTATTGAAGCTCCCATTCCAGGAAAATCTGCTGTGGGAATAGAAGTGAAAAAACCGTCTTCGAACATCATTGGTTTACGCGAGTTATTAGAAGACCAAGAAATCTTAAATTCTAAGAGCAAATTAATGGTGGCCCTTGGAAAAGATGTTAGCGGCAATCTAGTAAAAGTGGATATTGCGGAAATGCCTCACTTGTTGGTGGCCGGTACAACGGGATCCGGTAAATCGGTTTGTACCAACTCTATGATTTTAAGCATTTTAT
>JAGCZP010000088.1 GCA_017959985.1 Clostridia bacterium
CAACAACTAATGCAGTAAACTCGACGCTACCAACCGACCCGAACAAACCAGTATTATCTGTGCCATTGCCTATTTTGAAGAATTTCAAGGAATTACCTTGTCCGTCAAATGCAACGATCTTGCTAACGAAAACAGAGTTTGTAATCGGCTGAAAAACTTCATTTGGAAGCAAATTAGAAAAGTTAGACGAATCGTATAAAGCATCGTCTTCCCACAGTCTTTCGGTAATAGTGGTAATACCACCATCTTCCGAATAAGAGATAGTTGGCTCAAAACTTATGTAAGAGAAATTCTCGTCATCCGAACGATTAAGTTTAACGGTAAATGTCTTTCCCCTATCTTTGTTATCGTCACTACTTTCATCGCCATAAGGAGAACCACCCGTCCCATAATTATTCATGTTGGCTAAATGACGCACATATCCGACCTCAATGGTGCCGTCGTGGTCATTCTTACCAAACAAACTGTTACGGGTTTTCACATTGCAGAACTCATCACTCTCATCGGTGGATTGGTAAGTCCCCCAATGCTCCTCTCCCTTATCTAAGGAAAGGTCTACCGTGGCGGTAATGTTATCCCCGGTAACAAAACCGGTACCGGACAGCCAGGAGGCATCTTTCTCGGTAACGAGTTTTCCAATGGTGGTTGCAAAGCTTTGGGACACGTTAGCGTTAAGTTCGTCCGGTGCCATGGTGTCCAACAGAATCTTATAACTAAACGTGGTATAACTGCCATCCACATGACCAAAGAGGTTACCGTCTTTGAATCCGGTCACGTCATGGGCTTTGTCATTAATCGGCACTTGCAATTTGTTGCCGTGCTCATCTTCTAAGAAGATGAGGGCTAAATATCGTCCCGGCTGAAATAGGTATCGGCGATATCGCATTGCACTTGCAAATACAAATCTTCTTTGTTAACGAAATCTAAGTGAACCTGGTATTCGGTCAATTCTTGTTTGGTTAACAAATCCGAATAGCCGTTATAGTATCCAATCATGGAGGATTTCCGATTTTCACGAGAGCGGGCAGTCTCACCATATTCGCCGAGGTTGTAGATATCCTCGAAATCAATGGCTTTTTCTGAGTAGAAGACGCCGTACACGTTGCCATTCGACGGATCTAACTCAATGAGATAAAAGCCACCCAAATACGCTTGGGTAACCGAAACTTTCGGGACAAGGCTGTACATGGCTTCGTCGGTGACCACACCAGAGCCATCGCCTGCCTGGGCATGGACTAAGTAGAAGAACCGCTTGTACGCTAAGTTCCCGTCTTTGTCTTCCCAGTCTTGCGGGCAGAAGCCGACTCCTCCTCCCGGTACAGAAATTTGTTCGTAGTTATGACTTTCGTAATCGTTGTACATGGTGCCTTGGAAAGTCGTTAACTCGCCAGAAGCTTTCATGGAAGCAATACGGTCCGAGACGGACAGATAGATGTCTTTGGCATAGGAATCCAGTCGAGAGATTTCCAGATTCTTCTGGAGCGCAATCGACCCAGGAATCGCTATGGCGAACAAGATTGACATGATCGCCAAGACAATCATCAGTTCCATCAAGGTAAAACCGTTATGTTCCTGATTTCTCCTTCTTTCAGTTTTTGCAACGTTTTTCATATCTCTGCCTCCCACTCTTCTCGTGGTAAACGTTTAAATCACTTCTACTAGGCGTTCTTCCTTTATCCATCCACGCCGCGATAACGCCAGGTCGCTTTGTGGTATTTCACGGTATTTCTACCGGATTCTTTTGCTTCGTATAACGCATTGTCCGCGCAGTCAATTAGAAAGCTTGGACGCATGTCGGCGGCGGGCACCATGGCGGTCGCCCCCACGCTGACGGTGATGTGGATGGTCTCCCCATCCTCTTCCAGTTCCAAAGCCGCCACTTCGTTACGAATTTGTTCGGCAAGCTCTAAAATGGCTTTCTTATCGGCACCTTCCACCAAAACGGCAAATTCCTCTCCGCCCCAGCGGCAGACATTGCCTTTGTCACCGACAACCCTCTGTAAGGTATCCGCCACTTCTTTTAAGACGGTATCGCCAAAGATATGGCCGTAGGTGTCGTTGATGTTTTTGAATAAGTCTAAATCGAGAATCAACACGCCTAAGGAAATCTTTCCTTTGCAACGTTTAATAGCGGCGGGCATTTCGGTATTGATCCAATGACGGTTATAAATACCGGTCAATGCATCCCGAATGGACATTTCTTTGAATTTGATTTGTAAATTCATAAGCGCTTCATAAGAATTGGACCGCAAGAACTCAATCCAGAAGCCTACGAAGAAGAAACAGCAATAAATCAGTGGATACCGACTGCGAAAATCAATCCCAAAATCACCGGCTAACAATT
Source organism: Clostridia bacterium (assembly GCA_017959985.1). Classification (GTDB taxonomy): domain Bacteria; phylum Bacillota; class Clostridia; order Oscillospirales; family Acutalibacteraceae; genus RGIG426. The sequence continues at coordinate 2,345 of JAGCZP010000088.1, forward strand.
TCTGACCGGAATAGGTCCACATCATGTAGAGAATTTCAAATAAAACGATGGACGATAACACGCTGCCAAACCGGCTGCCAAGTAAGATTGGACCGCAGGCTGGTAAGAGTAATAACCATAAAAGTCCACTCTCTGCCTTATCAAACACCAAAAGATAAGTGGAGATCATCAAAAGGTTGGCGCTAAAAATGTACTTGCAAATGTACATTTTCTTGAAGTCCATAGACAAGATGGCAACGTTGATAAAACACACCAGCGAGAAAATCATGGTTGCCAGGGTTAAATTGGTCTCGTCTTTCAATAAATTGACAATGCACATGATGGCCGCAATGAGACCAAACATAATGGATACGGCAGACATCTGCAAACGATTGCGTTGATTGTCATCCGCGATCCGTTGATAAAACCCTTGATGTTTGGGGCTTTTCCCGTCTTTGTTGTTCACTTGTCACCCCACCTCTCAATGGCTTTTAATCGCGCAGAATATAGTCGTACGCACAATTTCTTTCTTATATAATAATACTGTGCGCGAACAATTGCAATAGAAAGACGCCTTTTCTACAAAAAACACAAAGAATCCCCTATAGTCTTTGGTAAAATTGCACAAAAAATCGCCCGTTTTTCTCCGGGTTTTTCTGTCCTTTGTCAAGCACTTTTTTTGACATTTTTTATACTTTTTCTGTCGTTTTTTATAAATCTACTCTCGGTAGAATACCGCCTACGCCCAAAAGAATTTTCCGTTATTCTTGTGGAAATTGGTTAAAATTGTCTGCAAAAGGTATTGATTTTCCATATAAATTGGTGTATATTAACTTTATCTACTCTTTATTTTAAAGATTTATGGAGGCGAGAGCATGTCATACAAGTTCTATCGTGACTGGGCAGACAAAATTCCCCATTCGGTCATTCTGCTCGAAACTCAAGATGGATATGTATCATATGACGAAAGTGCAAGTGCGCTTTTCCGTGCGACCACGGAAGAGCTGGTTCGCCCTGGAAGAAAAGAGAAAGCCAAAGGCTACATGATGGAAGTCCCCCGTAACTACTATCCCATCTTGTTGGATACCCTAAACCGTTTGGAAATTGGCTATATGGTGGCTCGCGATGATTACCAAGTGTACAACTGCGAACGGGATCCCCGTTTTTACGACACCTATTCCGAGCTCATTAAAGGCTATGAAAAGCCCTACGAACACCGCTATAGCCGTGGTATCGGTATTGACGACTATGTGGTCCTCAAAAACGTCTCCACCGGCAAATTTATTGTGCTTACCTTAGTGCCCCAAGAGGAAGCCGATCAACTATTTCGGGAACAATCCGGTAAAACCAGCACCCAATCCATTATCGGTGATGCTTTAGTCGGAAAACACGTTTCCGAAGATATTGTGGTTTCGAGAGGACCACTGGATAAAAGCACCTATCATATCGTGTTGGTCATCGGTCCGGACGGCCATGAACTGTCCAAACCTCCTCGCAGAGTGTCCAAATCCGTTTTGGCCGCCGAATACGCTGAAGAGCGTCAAGCCAGTGATTTAATTGCCGCCTACAAGGCCGGAAGCCTTGTGGACGAGAACTTAGACACTGAAAACTATGAGCCAGAAATTACCGTTTCCAAAGATGGAAAAGTGGATATCAGCGCCATGGTTCGCAATAAGAGTCGTTCCAATTACGATTCCACCAAAGAAAACGCCGAAAAAGAAGGAAACGAAGAGGAAAAAGCCGAAGAGGCTGTTCCCACCATCGTTTCCTTGCAAACCTTGTCCGGCAAGGGTCCTAAACCAAAACCTGTGCCGAAGAAGAATAAAATTCCGCCTCAACTGCAAGTAAAGACGGAAGAAGAAAAAGAAAAGAGCAAAGTGGCCTCCGGTAACCCAGAGATTCCTGGATCCGGTCCGGTGGTATGGGATAAAGTCAAGAGTCCTGTCAAACAAAAGAAAAAGGCGGCCAAGCCACCCAAACCCGGCAAAGCCCCCAAACCACCCAAAGAGCCGAAGCCTCCGAAGCCACCCAAGCCACCGAAAGAACCGAAAGTCAAGGCTCCGAAACCTCCGAAGCCCGTCAAAGAGCCGAAACAAAAGAAGAATAAACATGGCATGGCTCCTGCTGCCGAAGTGGCGGCGGTTGCCACCACAGCTGCGGCTGCCGGTGTAGCGATTGCAAACGCTGCGACCCCTTCCCCGGCTCCGGAAGCTCCCCAAGAGCCTGTCTTAGTGGATGGTTTTGCTCCTGTGGAAACCACCGTTTCCGAAATGCCGATGGAGCCCGCCGTTTTAGAGACAAACCCCTTCGAACAAGGTGTTGAAACGGTTAAAAACCCCGTTTTTGAACAGGAAGTGGCCCCTGTAGAAGACGGCATTTTAGATGCTACCAATCCCTTTGGCACAGAAGCAACCGAGCCTGTGGCCTTTGTGGATGAGTTTGGCAATCCGCTTCCCACCGAAGGGTTGGAATATGGCCCTGTGGATGAAAACGGAATGCCTCTTACCGAAGCTATGGATGCCGAATTTACCCCAGCGGAAGAAACCAACCCCTTTGCTACCGATGCACAACCGGTTGAATTTGCTCCGGTAGACGAATTTGGCAATCCAATTATAGAAGAAACCGCACCAGTCGATGCCTTTGCACCGGTGGATGATAACGCGGATTTTGTGGATCCGTTCGCACCAGTAAATGAGACAGAGAATCCCTTTAGTACCGAAGAAGCTGGATTTGACCCCTTCGCCCCTGTGGACGAAAACGGTAATCCGGTAGCAACTGAAAGTGCTGAATTTGTGGATCCTTTTGCTTCTGTGGATGAATTTGGCAATCCGATTGTGTCAGAAAATGCCGAATTTGTGGATCCGTTTGCTCCGGTAGAAACGACTGAAAATCCATTTGACACCGATAATGCGGAGATAGATCCTTTCGCCCCGGTGGACGAATTTGGCAATTCTATCACTCTAGACAATACCGAATTTGTAGATCCGTTTGCTCCGGTTGAAGAAGCCGAGAATCCTTTCGCGGCCGAAGAAAGCTATGACCCCTTTGCCCCGGTAGAAGGTGAAGAAATACCAGCCACTACCGAAGAAGAATTAGACCCCTTCGCCCCGGTGGAACAAACCGAAAATCCATTTGGAGAGCCCGTGGGCACTGTAGAAGAATCGCCCAATCCATTTGGTTCCGATTTAGAAAATGTAGAAATTACCGATTCCTTCTTGCCCGTTGACGAAGAAACCCATTTTGCAACCGTCGACGAAACACAACTGGAAGGAACCGACAATCCCTTTGCTAACGCTCCAATACCGGAATCTATCGAAGGTACTCCTTCTGAAATCTCGGTAGAACCTGCTGTAGAAAGCGCTATGGATACGGCTTCGCCAATTCCTGGTGCTGCTGTCGCGGCTGTTGGAGGTGGCGTCGCAGCTGCCGACGTTGCGGCAACGGGAAAACCCTCTAAAAAAGAGAAAAAAGTTAAGGCTCCCAAAGAAAAGAAAGTCAAAGAGCCAAAGCCTGTTAAAGAAAAGAAGGTTAAAGAACCAAAACCCGTCAAAGAGAAAAAGGTTAAGGAACCGAAACCTTCCAAAGAAAAGAAGGTTAAGGCACAAAAGATGCCGAAACCTCCGAAAGATGCAGCAAAATTCAATGGACCGAGAATGGTACCTCCTGGTATGATGCCCCCTCGTGGTGGTCCCAAACCACCCTTTGGCATGATGCCACCCTTTGGAAGAATGCCTCGTGGAATGCGTCCGGGTGCTCCTTTTGGTACCCCAATGAATGGACCGAAACCACCGCAAAGCGACATTCCGGTTGTGGACAATTTCTCCCCCATCACGCAAGAAGAAACCCCTATTATCAACGAAATTGCCCCCATTGCTACTAACACCGATTTGAATTTAATTCCTGATTTCAATCAAGATTTGGATACAGCTGTGGAAACTCCTGCCTTCGATTCTCTAGACGATTTCTCTGCTACCATTGCTCAGGAAGAAGGGTTGGAAACTGCCACCAATGCCGTTTCGGATGAGTTTACATCGGATATTCCGGTAGTCAATCCTTTTGATGAGGCTCCAGAAGAAATGGAAGGAACTGTGGCAGAAGAAATTCCCGCCGTAGAACCTATTGATTTGGACGTTAATCCATTTGAAGAGTCTCCGGCTAGTGAGCCAATCGACTTGGATGCCAATCCATTCGAAGAAATTCCTGCTAGTGAACCCATTGATTGGGAGGTCAACCCGTTCGAAGAGACTCCAATAGAAAGTCAAGAAGACTTTGAAATCAACCCATTTGAGAAAGCACCCTCTACAGAAGCTGTCGACTTTGGTGCAAATCCTTTTGAGGATGTGCAAGCAGAAGAACCTTTGATGGATACCAATCCTTTCGAAGAAGTTCCTGCTGTTGACGATACTAGTGAGGAGTTTCGTCCATTCGAAGAACCCTCCGTAACGGAATCTTTTGAAACAACTCCAATGGATCCATTTGCAGAGCCTGCTTCCTTGGAGGAAAACCCCTTTGAACAAATGCCCACCTTTGAGGAACCCCTAGCAGAACCGGTTGCACAACCGATGCCAGATGAGTTTGCACAACCCTTCGAGCCGGTTGCGGATCCCGTTGTGGATGCCATTTTATCCGATGAACCAGTAGCGGTTCCCCAAACAAATGGAGAAGTATCCTCTATCGATTCTCTTTTGGCGGAACTAGGCTATCAAGCCCCTGCTCCCGTGGCTCCAGTTGTGACGCCAACAGTTCCTGGCAAGAAAGCCCATCGCTTTAAGCCCAAAGCGAAAAAGGGACCATCCAAACACTTCCGATAACGAATAA
>JAGCZP010000089.1 GCA_017959985.1 Clostridia bacterium
TCAATCTTTCCTTTTTGTTCCACGAGCAACTTATCGAAGGAGTCTTCATAGAGTTCGGCTTCGGTTGTGTTGGCCAGTTCGGTCATCCGTAAGAATTCTTCCGAAATGGTGGTGTCATAAGGATTAAAATGTTCGTTTAATAACTTGCATAATTCATCTTTGTGGACGCTGTAGAAACGTTTTCCATTGTAAGTTGCACCCTCACCAGGAAGCATATACATATGGATGTTGTTGCGTTCAACTTTGTTTAACTCTTTGAGGAGTTTAATCATATCGTTGATGTCGTCCGAAATCTCTTGATCCCGTTTGGTGCGGATGGGGGTGGAACTCTTCATTAAGGGGTAAATGACATCGTCGTCTAACACTTGTTCGTCGCAGGTAAATAAGCGTTCAAACAAGGCCACATACACTTGCCGCTGATGCACAAGGTTTTTCACTTGTCCGTTGATGGACTCGTAATCGCCAAGGACATATTCTAAAGCGCCTTCTCCGTCGATGGTTTGCAAACCGGAATCGTAGGAGATGCTTCCCAGTTTTTGAGAGGATTCTAGTTTTATTTCCACACCGCCGACCAAATCGACCAATTTGACAAAGGCTTCTTGCGGCATGATGTAATAGTTGTCAATCGGAATGGTGTATTGGTAGTTAAAGACTTCCAGTAAGCTTTGAACGGCGCTACCCTTTTTCTGGGTAATCTTGGTGTTACAAGGTGTGCCATCTTCTAGCGTGACGTTATGCTTTTTATCTTTGATTTCGCTTTCAAAGACCTGACGACGGCAGGTTTCGCACCAGAGTAATGGTTTGGGATTGGACCACACGCCACCGATGGTGTTGACCTTCCAACGCTCGGTGTCGCCCAAATAGGTGGAGGAAGGAATTTGTAACACGTCAATGGTTTTGGCATGTTTGTCATAGCAAACAAGAGAAATCATTTGGGTGGTTCCGGTGGTTCCTTTGTCTTCGTTGGTTTTCCCCATGAGCCCTAACACATAGTAGGCCACGTTGTCTCTCTCTTTGGTTTCAGCTGGGGTGGAAACCGTATTGCCTTCTTCGTTGTTGTAGAGCTTTTTGACAAAGTTCACAAAGAGAATACTAAAGACAATTACCGAGAGGATGAGTAAGAGCGCGAGAATGGTTACAATGAGTTTTCCAATGCGAATACCATTCTTTTTCTTACTCTTAGAACTGGTACGACGCGCGGTGGAGGTTCTGGTAGATGACGCACTGCTTGTGTGGTCGCGTTTGTCCATTCTTTTGGCGGCTTTGGCAGCTTTCTTGGCTGCAATCTGGGCTTTCTTTTGACGATTATCCTTTGCCATTATTCTTTACTTCCTTTCCATGCGTATCCATATACTTCCTTGTAGGCATCAAAGGTATCTGGATGGACGGTTCGTCCTTTTTTTACTAAATCATTAATGGTGTAGTTGAGGGCATATTGCATGCCGCTTTCCAGAGAAATGTTGCTTTGCCGACGCATTTCTCCCACATCGGGGTAGTCCCGTCCTTCTGCGGTGAAATCGGCAACGTAGATTACTTTTTCTAAAAGGGACATGTGGGCGCGGGCGGTGGTGTGATAGCGTACGGCATTCACAATATCCTTATCGGCTACTCCCAAAATCTTCTCGATAAAGGCAGCTCCTAAAATGGAGTGCCAAAGCTTGGGACTATCTTTTTCTAAGGGGGTGAGGGAAACTTTTAAGTCCGCCGCAATTTGCAACTTATCTTCTTGGCTGGCATCTTTTAAAATGTCGTGAAGAAGACCGGCGGTATAGGCTTTATCTGCATCGGCTCCGTATTTTAAGGCCAGTCGTTTGGCTTCCTTGGCGACCGCTAACGAGTGTTCAAAGCGATAGGGAGTTAGGCGCCGTTTGATGATTTCGATATACTGCTCGTTGGGAGAGGCGAAAGGGGTGGTACCGGTATAGAGAAAATGGTTTTCAATGTAGTGGGCGATGGCAGGAGGTACCATGGTTTTCCATACGGGATTATTCTCCTGAATGTATTGACGAACCTCGGTAGACGAGTAGGGAGAAATGGGTTCTTCAATGACCTCAACCTTCGCACCGACTTTTTTCAGTTCTTGGGCATAGGTGTTTAATTCTTCCATAGGAAAATTGTTGCGGGGAACGGTACAAAAGGTAACCATCTTGGTCATTTCTAAAAATTGAAACCAGGTTTGCAAGGTGCAAAACATATCGGCTCCCATTAAGAGATACCATTCGTCGTTTGGGTAGGTGGCTTGCAAGTCTTTGAGTGTATCGTAGGTAAAACTGGCGCCGCCTCTGGCAATTTCCTTGTCAGAAACCGTCAGCCATGGGTAGTCTTTCGCGACTAAGCGACACATGGCAAGGCGATGGTCGGCGGAGGCAAATTCGGTTTTTAGTTTATGGGGCGGTTGGGCAGTGGGCATTAAAAAGATGGTGTCCAGCTGCAATTTCCGTTGACAGGCAACACACAGTTCTATGTGAGCACTGTGAACAGGATCAAAAGTACCGCCGAATAAGGCATATTTCATAACGTACCATCCTTAGCGGGGTAACATAATACGCGGTTCTTTTTCGTTTCTTCGATATAACACAAAGGTACGTCCGATAACCGAAACAACTTCGGAACCTGTTTCGCTAGACAGCTTTTCGGCCATTTCGCGAGCGGTTTCTGGAGCGGATTCTAAGACGCGCCCTTTGATAAGTTCGCGGGCGGTTAGGGCATCGTCGGCTTGTTTAATAAGGGTGCTTGAGATGCCACCTTTTCCGGCATGGAGAATGGGTTCTAATCCATTGGCTTGTCCTCGGAGAAAGGCTCTCTGTTTACTGGTCATGATGGTTCTCCTTCGCAGTGTATTCTTCTAACCGTTGCACAAAAGCGTGTAAGGCTTTGGAACGGTGACTGTATTGGTCTTTTTCTTGTGCTGTTTTTTCGCCAAAGGTTTTTCCGTCAGGGCATTCAAAAATGGGGTCGTACCCAAATCCGCTATCTCCCCGACAGGCAAAGGCAATGGTTCCTTCGCAAACACCTTGGGCGGTAATCATTTCCCCGTTGGGGAACACGCAACAAATGGCACAGACAAAACGAGCGGTGCGTTGTTCCTTGGGGATTCCTTGTAACTTGTTTAAAATGGTTTGTTTCTTTTGCCCTTCCGGAGCGTAGCGAGCGGAATAAATGCCGGGTTCTCCGTTTAGAGCGTCTACGCAAAGACCGGAATCGTCTGCTACAGCCGGAAGACCGGTTTCTTTGCAAGCCGCTTGGGCTTTTAAAAAGGCATTTTCGGAAAATGTGGTTCCCGTTTCTTCCACATCGGATAAAGAGGGGTCGGCCATGGCTTCAATGCCAAGAGGCGCCAAAATGCGAGAAAACTCTTCTACCTTATGGGCGTTATGGGTGGCAATGACAAATTTCATAGTTATTCACCAAACAGTCCTTCGGCAAACGCATCGGGATCGAAGGGTTGCAAGTCGTCAATTCCTTCTCCCACACCGATGTATTTGACAGGAACATGCAAATCTTCCCGAATAGTTAATACCACACCGCCACGAGCGGTCCCGTCTAACTTGGTTAGGATAATACCGGAAATGTCCGCAACGTTTTTAAATTCACGGGCTTGGTTGACAGCGTTTTGACCGGTGGTGGCATCCAGTACGAGCAATACTTCTTTGTCGGCATCGGGGAGTTCACGGTCAATAACACGATGCATTTTGGACAGTTCGTCCATAAGATTTTTCTTGTTGTGTAACCGACCGGCGGTATCGCAAATGACCACATCCACGTTACGAGCTTTGGCAGCGGCAATGCTATCAAAAACGACAGCGGTAGGGTCTGCGCGTTCACCATGCTTGACAATATCCACATCGGCACGTTTGGCCCAAATATCCAGTTGCTCAATGGCAGCTGCACGGAAGGTATCGGCAGCGCCTAACAACACTTTCTTTCCTTCTGCTTTGTACTGCGCAGCCATTTTTCCAATGGTGGTGGTTTTTCCAACGCCGTTGACACCAATCACCAAGACAACCGAGGGCTTGGTATTTAAATGCATCTCTTGATCACCGCGAAGCATCTCTGCCACGATTTCTTTCAAAAGACGTTTGGCTTCAATGGCCTCGGTAATCTTTTCTTCTTTGATGCGTTGACGGAGGTTTTCACAAATATGGGAAGCTGTCGAGGCTCCTACATCCCCCATAATGAGGATTTCTTCCAGTTCTTCGAACAAATCGTCATTGATTTCTCCAAAGGAGCGAAATAGCTCGTCCACAGGGGTGTTGAGAACTTCTTTGGTTTTCTTTAACCCTTCGTTATGTTTTGAGAAAAAACCCATGGTTTTCTCCTTTATAGGTTAGGAATTCATATCTTCTAGTTGAATGCCAAGTTGCTCTTCTACTTCGCTGGCACGCAATTCAAGAAGTTTGGTAACACCTTTTTCTTGCATGGTAACGCCGTAGAGAACGTCGGCTTCTTCCATGGTGCCACGACGGTGGGTGATGACGATGAATTGGGTGTCTTCGGTCATGTTTCGCAAGAAAGAGGCATACCGGTTAACGTTGACATCGTCTAATGCCGCGTCAATTTCATCCAACACACAGAAGGGGGATGGAGTGACGCGCAAGATGGCAAACAAGAGAGAAATGGCGGTTAAGGCCTTTTCTCCACCAGACAAGGCGTTGAGATTCAAGACCACTTTTCCAGGTGGTTGGATATCCATCAAAATGCCGGATTCCAGAATATCGTCTTCGTTTTCCAGTTTGAGGGAGGCTTTTCCTCCGCCAAACAGTTCCACAAAGATTTTCCCAAAGCTCTCGTTGATTTGTTTGAAGCGAACCACAAACATTTCCCGCATTTGGGTGGTAAGATCGTTGATAAGGGTGAGGATTTCTTTGCGGGAAATCTCCACATCTTTTACTTGCTCGGACAAGAAGTTGTAGCGTTCGCTGACTTCCTTGTATTCTTCGATAGCCCCAACGTTTACGTTGCCAAGGGCGCGAATCTTACTACGCAGTTCGTTTAAACGGCGGTTGGCTTCCGGAATGTTTTCTGGAATGGTTGCCACTTCTTCGGCTTGGGATTTTGTTAGTTCGTATTCTTCGTATAGTTTGCGGGTAATATCGTCGGTTTCTTGTTCGGCTCGTTCCACTTTCTCTTCCAAACGGGTCACTTCGTTACTAAGCCGTTCTTTATCGTTTGAGAGTTCACGGGACTTGTTGCGAAGCTCGGTGACGGAGGTTTCTCCGCTTAATTGTTGATTAAGTAAATCGTCTACCGTGTCGCGGGCATCTTGGGCATGTTGATGTCCGAGAGCGGCTTGTTCTTGTAGACCGACAATTTCGGTATTTTTTTCTTCAATTTTTTGACGAATCTCTTCGATCTGGTCGTTGATAGAGGCACGAAAACCGTCCGCATCCTTTTTGCGCTCTTCCAGGTTACTCATAGAGCCACGGATGCCTTCAATTTCTTTTTCGTATCCCACAATTTCCAACCGCACGTCGGAGAGCTTTGTGGAGAGGTCGGTGCGGGAAGAGGCAATTTCGTCTTGTCCACCGGAAATGGTGGTAATAATCGATTCAATATTGTCTTGCTTGGCGGTCAAATCCTCGACCAAGGTCTTGGCATTTGCAATGTTGGTTTCCACTTCGGTAATACGTGTGGTTAGTGTTTCAATATCCGTTTTGCAGGACTCTAAGCTTTCGGTTGCGTGGGTTAGGTTATCGGAGAGACGGTGATGTTCGCCTTCTAACCGAATCTTGTCTTCTTGGGCGGTGGTGAGTTCTCCTTGTGCTCCAGTAAAAGCGGCTTGCGCTGCGGAGGCTTCTTGTTCCAAAACTGTATAGCTTTCCTTGGCTTCTTGGTAAGCTTTTTCGGAGGCTTTTTGTTTTTCGATGAGTCCTTCAATTTCTCCGCGACGGGAGAGAAGACCGGCACCGCGAACGTGGGAACCACCGGTTAAGGAACCACCGGCATTGACTACTTGACCGTCTAAGGTCACAATGCGGAAGCGGTGACCATATTTTCGTCCAATGGCTGTGGCCGTATCCAAATCGTCAGCGACGACAACGTGACCGAGTAAGTTGACAAAGATGGAACGGAATTTTTTGTCATAGGAAATTAAATCGGCGGCAAGTCCACGCACACCAATCTCATTTTCAATTCCGTCTTCTTTGAGCAGATTGCCTTTTACCGTTTCCACCGGAAGGAAGGTGACACGGCCGGCGTTTTCGTTTTTTAAGAAGGTGATGCCTCGTTTGGCATCGTTTTCGGTTTCACAAATAACGTTTTGAGCGGCATTGCCTAAAGCCGTTTCAATGGCAAGGGACAATTCGGAAGGGGTTTCAATCAGTTGGGAAACCGCACCGCAAATGCCAGGAAGGGCACCCCGTTCGGATTGTTTGAGGATGATTTTGGTGCTACCGGAATAGCCGTCCATGTTGCGTTCTAAATCTTCTAAGATGGCAACACGACGTTTGGCTTCTTCGGCATCCAAACGAGCATTTTCATAGGCGGTTTTCGCTTTTTCTGCTTTGTCTTTCTTGGTTTGGAAACGCAGTTCATAGCCACTTAATGTGTTTTGCAGTGATTCGACTGTTTCCGAGCAGACATTTAAGGCTTTTTCTGCTTCATCTTTTTCCTTTTGCGCCTCGACACAAACCTGCTCTAATTGAGGAATGGAACTTTCTAGTTGGGAAAGTTGGGCGCGAATCTCGGTTAGGGCGGATTCTTCGCTTCCTTGTTTAACCCGAGCATCGGCTAAATCTTTTGCAATGCTGACAGCCAACGTGTTTTGCTCTTCTATACGGGTGTCGTGTTCGGAAATACTCTTAGAGAGCGCTTCCATTTTTTCTTCTAATAATTGTTGTTGTTTGGTTGTTTTTTCAATTAGCGCTTCGCGCTCAGCAATTTCCTTTTCGTAAGAAGCGAGCTGTTCGTCTAGTTGTTGATCGCTGCTGTTTTGGGTATCTCGGTCGGTTTCTAATCGCTTAATATCTTCCTCAAAGTGGGCAATGTCATTTTTTAAGACCATGACATCTGCCTCTTTTTTGGAGGCTTCTTCATCAAAACGAATAGCGGATTGTCGCAGGGTTTCCATTTGGACGGTAAGCTCTGAAGATTGGGAAGTGACGTTTTCAATTTCTTTCTCAATATCTTCAATGGATTTGCTGGCGGTTTCGTACTCTTGGCGCGCAGCCTCTAAGTTACCGCTTAGCGTGTTCATGGTATCCTTGGCTTTGGAAAGGTTATGAAGCCAAATGCCGATTTCCAAATCCTTCTTTTCGGCCGCATAGGTTAAGAAAATCTCGGCTTTTTTGGCTTGGTGTTCCAAAGGACCAACCCGTTCTTCAAGTTCTTTTAAGATATCGTTTAAACGGAGTAAGTTTTCTTCGGCATTGGCAAGACGACGCTCGGCTTCGGTTTTCCGGTAGCGGTATTTGGCGATACCGGCAGCCTCTTCAAAAATCTCGCGGCGATCACTGGATTTGGAGGCAACGATTTCGTCAATACGTCCTTGCCCAACAATGGAATAGCCATCTCGACCAAGACCAGTGTCCATAAAGAGCATTTGTACGTCTTTGAGGCGAACGGTGGTGTTGTTTAATAAATACTCGCTTTCTCCGGACCGGTAGTAGCGACGGGTAACCCGCACTTCATCGGCATCAAAGTCTAAGCGACGGTCATGGTTGTCGATGGTTAAGGAAACTTCGGCGAATCCTACCGCTTTCCGGCTTTGATTTCCATTTTCCGTTCCATTGAAAATGACGTCTTCCATTTTTCCACTACGCAAGGCTTTGTTGGATTGCTCTCCCAAAACCCAACGAATGGCATCGCTAATATTCGATTTACCGCTTCCGTTTGGACCGACAACGGCCGTGATTCCTTGTCCGAAGGTTAAGACGGTCTTGTCCGGAAACGACTTAAAACCACGAATTTCCAGTGATTTAAGAATCATTCGGTTTCACATCCCGACCAATTAGTATCCCATAAGGGCTAAAGCTTCTTTTGCAGCAAGTTGTTCGGCTTCTTTCTTGCTCTTTCCTTTTCCGTGTCCAATCACGTTGGAGTTTAAGTGCACTTCTACGGTGAACTTTTTGTTGTGATCTGGACCGGATTCGTTTACAAGAACGTACTGGAGTTTCTCTTCGGGGTTTTGTTGGATAATCTCCTGTAAAAGTGTCTTGTAGTCGTTGAATCGGTGCTGTTTTTTGGTTTGCAATTCTTGTTGTAACCGTGGTAAGGCAAATTGACGGGCCGCTTCCATGCCACCGTCCAAGTAGATAGCGGCGACAATGGATTCGAACGCATCTTCCAAAGTTGATTCTCGTTGGGCCCCACCAGAGGACCGTTCACCTTTTCCCAGCAGTAGGTAGTCACCTACGTGCATTTCTGCGGAATAGGAAGCCAGCGCTTTTTCGCATACAATCGACGCGCGGCGTTTACTAAGACTTCCTTCGTCCGAGTCATCAAGAGAAAAGAGATATTCTCCGGCAATGAGGTTTAACACCGAATCGCCCAAGAACTCTAAGCGCTCGTTACTGGGTATACCGTGTTCGTTGGCATAGGAAGAATGGGTGAGAGCTTGTTCTAAGAGTTCTTGGTTTTGGAAGGTGTATCCGAGGGCGTCCATCAAGGCTGATAGATCACGCATCGGTATCCTCCTTATTGAGTTTGGATGCCTGAATGGCATCACTTATTTTTTCCACTACTTGAGAAGAAACGGTTTCGCCTGCCACGCGGATGGCGTGTTGGAAGGCCAAGGCATCAGAATTTCCATGAGCTTTAATGACGGGCTTTCGAATGCCAAGCAAAATCGCTCCTCCGTATTCTTTGGTGCCAAACTCCGCTTTTAATTCTGATATACGGGATTTGACAAGCAGTCCGGCAAGCTTGGTTTTTAGGTTGGTTAAAAAGGCCTTTTTGATAGCTCCCATTACGGTTCCAATGGCACCTTCCATACCCTTTAGCAGGATATTTCCGGAAAATCCATCGGTTACCACTACATCGGCGGCACCGGGTAAGACTTCTCTTGCTTCTACGTTGCCGATAAAGTGTAAGTTGCTTTCTTTGAGAAGGTTAAAGGCTTCTAGTTGCAGTTCGCCGCCTTTGGTGTCTTCCGTTCCCACGTTTAGTAGACCAACGGTGGCCGGTTCGCCATTTTTGACGATGTTAGACATAAAGATGCTTCCCATATGGGCAAATTGCAGGAGCATCTCCGGACGGCAATCCACGTTGGCTCCCATATCCAGTAAGAGGGAGGGATGACGGGGCGAGGGGAGAATGCCACCAAGAGCAGCACGGGAAACCCCTTTGATACGTTTGACAAGAAACGTCGATCCCATAATCAAAGCACCGGTACTGCCTCCGGATACAAAGGCATCGCCTTTGCCTTCCGATAAAGCGGTAAGACCAACAGCCATGGAACAATCCTTTTTCTCTTTTAGAATGCTCCGTGGCTCGTCGTCCATAGCGATGGTGGTGGTGGCATTTAAAATTTCAAGGCCGTCTTCGGGGATATGTAAAGCGGCCATGCGTTCTCGAATGACAGATTCTTGTCCAACGAGCAAGACGGTGTGTCCATAGGCTTTGACAGCCTGAGCAGCCCCTTTTATGGCTTCGTCAGGAGCATTGTCTCCGCCAAAGGCATCTAAGATAATGCGCATGGTCATCTTCCTCTCTTATAATATATTACGCGCGCGACATATAACCGAATCATTATATATCATTTCCCGGGGATTGTCAAACCAAAACCGCGCAATTTTGTGGCATTTTTGCACAATCTTTGTTGCGAAGAGGGGGACATTGTGCTATCATTGTTAACGGATTAAAAAACGGAAGGGAAGAGAGTCTATGTCAGAAGTGCGTGGTGTACTAGAAACCACCATTTTGCTGAACAAAAACACGTGCTATTACATGAAGAATGGTCATTGCTCTTTGGATTTAATTAACGATTTCTCATTAATTCCTGGCATCAAATCTTCTCCTTCGGATTTGTTATATTGTCCACGACTTCTCCGTCAAATGAAAGCACGAAAAAAAGACCGTAGCAATCGCACCATTAAAGTGGTTCCCTGCGAATGCGGACATGCCGAAGTGGTATCCGGTCTTCAAAAAGCGTGTATTGCCAGCCAAAAAGGCTTGCAGCTTTGTGTGGAAATGGATGCGGACAAGTGCGAGGATTTGTGTCCGGTGTGTGGTCGTCAAATGACTTTTGACGAAGAAAACGCCATGAACCAAGGGGGCGCTCGGATTATGTCGGTTCATGCCATTATCCAGCAAAAAGAGGAAGAGGAACCGAAAAAATGATTCATGGAAAGATTTTTCGCCAAGGCGATAATTTACAAGATGCGTTTTTTGTTCGGGAGCAGGTATTTGTCAACGAACAAAAGGTTCCCAAAGATCATGAATTTGACGAATGGGATGAAAAAGCAATCCATGCGGTTGCCTATGATGAACAAGACCAACCGGTGGCAACAGGACGTTTGATCCTTGACGATGATTTTAATTTTCTCTTAGGACGTATTGCTGTTTTAAAGACATATCGAAAACAAAAATACGGAGATTTTATTGTTCGCTTGTTACTTGATCAAGCATTTCAATGCGCCGCGTCGGAAGTGTTTATTCATGCCCAGGTGGCAGCGGTGCCTTTTTATGAGACCATCGGCTTTCACTCTTTTGGAGAACCCTATATGGAAGAAAACATTGCACACATTAGTATGTCCTTAAAACGAGGAGAAATGAAAACAGAATGCGCGAATAAATAAAAGCCAGGAAGTCATCCTGGCTTTTTTACATACTTGCTAGTAAAGGGGGTAGCTCATCTAAGTGAGAAATACAAAAAGTGGGGTGTGCATTTTTTAATTCTTGCTCGGTTCCAGCTCCGTATAAAACGGCAACGGAAGGGATGGATAATTCGTTCGCTGGGAGAATATCAAAAGGGGTGTCTCCAATCATTATTACCTCGTCTTTTGATAGGTGATAGGTTTCTAAAAGCGAAGTTATTACCTCGATTTTTTGGAGCCTTGTTCCATCTGGATTGCTTCCAATGATTCCATCGAAGAATGGAGAAGCTCCCAGGTACTCTAATATCTGTTCGGCAAAGTATTGTGGTTTGGAGGTTGCAATGTAAAGATGATACCCTTTACATTTTAAAACATCAAGTGTCCCAAGGACTTCCGGAAATAAGGAGCTTTCAAAAATGCCTTTTTCACGGTAATAAGATCGAAATTGACGAATGGCTTCCTCGGTGGATTCTTTGTCCAAATGACAGTATTTTGGAAACGAAAATGTGAGGGGAGGACCAACAAAATGGTCCAATATTTCTTGATTTGGGGCTGAAACATTTAAAGAACGTAATGCGTACAAAATGGCGTTTTGAATTCCTAGCTTGGAATCAACAATGGTGCCATCCAAATCAAACAAAATGGTCGAAATAGCCATAGTTTTTTCTCCTTGATTTTGTGGAGTCAATTTTATCATTTTTTTGATAGGGACTCAATAAAAATCTTTACAAGTTAGAAAATAAGATATACACTTTTTAATAAGTACGAAAGGAGGGGTCCGCATGGAAAGCCGATGGAATCTTTACGTCATGATTTCGCAAACACCGACAAAAGTCGGCCGAATTATTCGTACCTTTGGAAGAGCCCAGTACAATCATTCGTCCTTGTCGTTAGACCCCGAATTGAAGAATTTATATTCCTTTGCACGGAGACAATACAACAACGTTATGGTTGGAAATCTTGTTCACGAGACTATCCGTCGGTATACGTTAGGCTCTGTTAAAGAGGTTCCGGTTGCCATCTTTAAAATCCCCGTAACACTGGGACAATACTTTGAAGTAAAACATGAAATTACGCGGATTCAAAATGATACCCGTTATCGTTACAATTTTTTCTCGGTTATCAGTTATCCTATTACGGGTGGATTTGAAACCGATAAAGCCTATTCTTGTTGTGAATTTGTTTTGCATATTCTAGAGCGTGTAGGAGTTTATACGGATAAAAAACACTATAATTTCCGCCCGGATGATTTTTCGGAAATGTTAAAAGATTACCTGTATTATGAAGGAAATTTACTGGATTATGTTCCCGATGATATTGAGGATCCAGATTTCTTTGCTCCTTTTTCAAGAGGTATTCTTAAAGATACGGCGGTTACCTTTGTGGAACTGACAAGACGGATGTTTACTCATAAAGCAAGACGATAAGAAAAAGCACTGCTATCATGCAGTGCTTTTTATGGTCCGAGTGACTGGAGTCGAACCAGCGGCCTCTTGAACCCCATTCAAGCGCGCTACCAATCTGCGCCACACCCGGATATATTTTGAACTCGACGATTATTATACCAAGTCTCTTTTGCAATTGCAACACACAAATTGATAGATTTATGAAAAAAGGTCTTCCGATTGAGGAAGACCTTTTGATGTTTACCATTTTGCTTTGTAAATCTGACAACTACTTGAGGAGCTAATGGAGAAGTAGTGCGCTAGGATTTGTTTATAATTCCAACCATATTCGTTAGCGTAGATAACCGCACCGATTTGGCTCATTCCCACACCATGACCATAACCACGGACGGAGAGGGTAATGGTGTCATCAGTTTGTTTTGTGACGGTGAAGCTGCTGGATTTTAATCCTAAGACATCACGGACTTGCCGGCCGGTAATGTATACCTTGGATCCGGAACGGTTGTAGTAGAGGTTTGTCTTGTAGACATAACTGCCGTCCCATTCGGTAGCATAGAGGGAGAAGTAGCCTTTTTTGCTCTCTACATGGACTTCGCTGCCAACTTTGTTGGAGAGCTTTTCCAATAAGGAAGTCATGGTTGTTTCTTTCGTGGAAATAAAGGAATCGCTGCCATAATATTTCTTGACTAGAGCCACGGTTTCAGGACTGTAAACCGCTTGTAAGTATGGAATATCTTCTACATAGTATTTTCCACAAGTGGAAGTGGAGTTGGAAGCGTAAGCAAAGTAGAAGACGCTAGCAAGCTTGGTTCCACTGGTCATGAGCTTTTGCCCTAAAACGGTACCCACGGCATCATAAATCTTCTTGTCATTAGAGATGCTTAAATCCACGTCTTGACGCAAGCTAATGCTGAAGGTTCCTCCGTTGACGCAGGTGGCACACATATCGGTGTAACATAAGATGGCTTGTGCTTTCCAGGCTTCTGTAGAACTGGAAGCGCTACGGGAGTTTCCAAGTTCATATTTTACAGCGGCAGTGACCGCCAATTGTAACTCTTCTTTTGTTTTACCGGTATACACTTTTCCTGTGGAAGTGTTCTTAACCTTAATCTTGCTCATATAGGTGGATTCGGCGGTAGAAGCGGTTTTTAAGGAAGGTGTATACTTCGGTGTTTTTACTGCGGTGAGGGTTGGAATCCCTTGTGGTTTTGCTCCGGCAGTAGCGGTTGCTTTGGTGGTGGTTGTGGTGGTTGGGGCTGCCGTGGTTTTCTTAGTGGTCGAATTCTTTGTGGTGGTTTTGGTGGTGGTTCTACCAGTTAATCCTGCCGTAGTAGTTGTGGTTGTTGTGGTGGATGTTCTGGAAATAATCGGAGCGAGTTTTCTAGAAGTGGTAGGACCCGTTTCCGATGTGCTGGTCATCGAGGGGTTCGTGGTGGTTGTTGTGGTTGTTGTGGTGGTAGTCGAAGTGGTGGTTTCTGTCTTATTGGAGTCTGCGTTGGATTTGACGGTTTTATGTTTCATACGAGCCCACAAGTAGTCAACGTCTTTGAAGTTTACCATTTTGTTTTTGCTGACGTCGGCCACCTTTATTTGTGTATCGTCTAATTCGCAGTTACCAATTGAATATTTTAAGATTAAACGGGCGTCCGCACTATTAACGAGTCCATCGCCGTTTACATCCCCTTCTATAGAATTGGCTGCAGAGGTAATACTGCAGATTGTGAGGACGGCGATAAGAATACAGGAAGCGGAGAATATATGTATAATTCGCTTAATCATTCGTATCCCTTCTTTCCGATAACTTTATAAATATATCATAAAATATGCAATTAGGCAACTTTTTTCCATTTTCGGGGGTTGGTTTACAAATTATTTACTTTTAAATTGTATGGAAATGGCTTGCAATAGTCCCTCATTTATAGTAAAATAATAGCCAAGAAGTTGAGACTTCAAAGTGAGGTTTATACATGTCCATTTTGCTTGATACACGCTATACGAGCGATTTCATAAAAAAGAGTGAATGGGATGCTATGCAAAGCCGTGTAACCGAGGCGCATAACACCCTTCATAATCATACGGGACTCGGAAGCGATATGCTTGGGTGGCTTGATTTACCAACCACCTATGATCGCGACGAGTTGGATAAGGTGTGCACCGTTGCCCAAAAAATTCAAGAGGACAGCGATGCTCTTATTGTTGTCGGAATTGGTGGCTCGTATTTGGGTACCAGAGCTGCGATTGAACTTCTCAAAACCAATTTCTATAACTCCACGAATAAAACCACACCAGACATTCATTTTGTTGGCAATAGCATGAGCGCTTTTGACTTAGAACAAACCATGCGCTTGTGCCAAGGAAAACGAATTTCCATTAACGTGATTTCCAAATCTGGAACCACCTTAGAATCGGCCATGGCATTTCGTATGATGCGTCAGTTTTTAATTGACGAAGTGGGCGAGGAAGAGGCAAGAAAACGGATTTATGTAACAACCGACCGCACCCAAGGGGTGTTAAAAGCTTTAGCGGATAAAGAAGGATACGAGACCTTTATCATTCCTGCCAACGTCGGTGGTCGGTATTCGGTGTTAACGGCGGTTGGTATGTTACCGGTTGCGGTGGCAGGCTGTGACATTTTCTCCATTTTAAAAGGAGCTGCCAATGCGGCTTTTGAATTGCAAGATCCGGACATTTATGCTAACCCCTGTTATCGTTATGCAGCCGGTCGTCATATTTTGATGAATAAAGGCAGAAGCGTTGAAGTGCTTGTAAACAGCGAACCACGATTTACTCAATTTGGAGAATGGTGGCGCCAGTTGTTTGCGGAAAGCGAAGGAAAGAATGGAAAGGGATTGTTCCCCATCAGTTCCATTTTCACGTCAGAACTGCACTCGGTTGGTCAGTTTATTCAACAAGGATCCCCCATCTTATTTGAAACGGCCGTTATGTACAAAGCGCCCGCCAATGATTTGCGGATGACCTCTTTGGAAGGCAATTTTGATAAGCTGAATTATCTCGATGGAAAATCTTTCCATAATATTAACAACACCGCTCTTATTAGCGCCTTAATGGCTCACGCGGATGGTGGCACACCTAGTATGCTCATTACGGTGCCGGCAGCCGACGAAGAAAACCTGGGGTATCTCTTCTATTTCTTCGAAAAAGCTTGTGCGATTTCCAGTTATATGTTGGGGGTGAACCCCTTCGACCAACCAGGTGTGGAAGGGTACAAATACAATGTATTTGCTTTACTTGGAAGACCTGGATTCGAGGCGCGTTTGCGCGAATTAAAACGTATTTTAAAGTAGGATTCAAACTGTCAAAAACAGTTGATGATAGAAAAGTGTAGGAGGAACAAACTTATGATTACTTTAATTCTTGGGAAAAAAGGATCGGGAAAGACAAAGCGCTTAATCGATATGTGCAACGATGCAACGGAAACATCCATTGGTAACGTTGTTTTTATCGAAAAAGGAAGCACATTGACTTTTGATCTTAACCATAAAACTCGTTTAGCCGTTGCTGAAGAATATGGCATTGATTGCTTTGATTCTCTCTATGGCTTTATTGCTGGCATGTGTGCTGGAAACTATGATATTACTAATATCTTTGTGGACCAAACATTGAAAATTGGTGGTAGTGATATGGATGCTTTTGAAGCGTTTATTCAAAAGTTGGCACAACTCGGTCAAAGAACCGATGCTAAAATGGTGCTTTCCATTTCTGCCGATAAAGCCGATATCCCAGCGGGAATTCATGACTACGTTACAGAGATGTAATTTGTCAAAGAAAGAATGAGTTGTTATGACGGACAATAATGTTGTTAACAATACTCCTGACATCGCCTGCCGCAAGGTAGGCGATATCTGTGTTTTTGACCATGGCATCCGCCAGGTGCAAGGAAAGTCCTATAACCGCTTAGCGGTGCAGACCCACTTTGTGCAAAAAGGGGAAGACTATGTGGAAGTTTTTCGCAGGTATATTTCTCCTCTTTACAAAGCGGGGGACGTTGTGACCGTAAGTGAAAAGGTTATTTCCATGTGCCAAAATAACACGGTGGATATGAAGGATGTTCATGTGGGATTTTGGGCCAAAACCCTTTCTAAATTCGCTACCAGCAATAATCATGGAATTGCCATGGATGAGCCGTACAAATTGCAGTTAGCGATTGATATGAAAGGCTTGCCCCTCATCTTATGGGCTTGCGTGCGTCATGTGTGTGGTCGTTTGGTTGGAAAACGTGGCGTTTTCTACGAAGTGGTGGGACAAGATGTGGCAGGAATTGATGGGTTTTATAGCCATTCTGCCTTCGAAATCTATCACACGACAGCGGTTTTGATTCCCAAAGATCCTAATGGAGTTTGCAAAAAAATTGAAGAGGAACTTGGCATTGCGGCTGTCATTGTGGACGCCAATGATCTGAATGTGGAAATTCTTGGAAAAGCACCATCTTTAGCGGAAGTTGCTGACCAAGATTTGGCGGAAATGATTCGGGATAATCCGGCCGGTCAAGATGACCAAATGACACCATTGATTTTGGTAGAACCTGTGGAGTCTTGAGGGATTATTTTTCCAAAAGAAAAGTATTGACAAAACAAAATTTTTTAGTATATAATATCTTCCGTGTCTGGGAATCCCTCATAACGCGGATACTTTGCCGAAAGGGCTGAGAGTATGAAGTGGAATGTTCAAAGGGTATTCACGGGTGAAACGTCTCATCTGACGATTGAGGATGCGATTGATTTATCGAAATTGGAATTTCAGTATTTCCACCCATTTAAGGAACCCGTTCGTGTAACGGGAACCGTGAATGGAGCCGGTAGTATCGTCATTCTCCGCATGAAAATGGAGTACACCTTCCATGGAGAGTGCAGTCGTTGTTTGAAACCAGTGAGTTTTCAAAACGAAATCGAAGCTGAGCACATTTTAGTAACCTCAACAGAACAAGAAAGCGACGATTTAGTCGTAGTGGATCAGTTTATGCTGGATCTGGATGAATTGGTGGAAGACGATATTTGGATGGAACTGCCATCAAAATGTCTTTGCCGTCCAGATTGCCAAGGATTGTGTTCATCGTGTGGAAAGAATTTAAACGATGGACCGTGTGGATGTTCTGGCAAAGAAGCAGACCCACGCCTGGCAGCATTAGCTGCATTATTAGATTGATAAAATTAACCGAAACCTTTAAGGAGGTGCTGACATGGCGGTACCAGCTAGAAAACACTCTAATGCAAGACGTGACAAACGTCGTAGCAACGTATGGAAGATGGATGCTCCAGCTCTTATGAAATGCCCAAACTGTGGTGAGTATAAGCGTGCACATCGTCTTTGCCCCAATTGCGGTTATTACAACGGCAGACAAGTTGTCAAAACCGAAGAAAAATAAATCCATGCGAAATGGGGAGGAATAGAAATTATTCCTCCCTTTGCTTTTTTATGGAAAGGAGGACGGTTCGATGCCGGTCGTAATTGATTCTGTCGAAGAGAAGAGTCTTGCCGCAAAAAAGAAGATTTGCCCTGGCGACTTGTTAGTGAGCATTAACGGACACAGTATCGAAGATGTTCTCGACTACCAGTTTTATGTGCAAGATACCAAACTAAAGATAGAACTAAAAACCGAAAAAGGCACAAAGAAACTTACTATCCGTAAAAAAGAAGAAGAGGACATTGGCTTAGAATTTTCCGATTATTTAATGGATAAACAGCATAGCTGTAAAAATAAATGCATTTTTTGCTTTATCGACCAAATGCCTCCGGGGCTTCGGGATACGTTGTATTTTAAGGATGATGACAGTCGGCTCTCCTTTTTATTTGGGAACTATATTACCCTTACCAATTTAACCGAACACGAAATTCAGCGGATTATTGAAATGCATATCAGTCCTGTGAATATTTCGGTGCATACCATGGATCCGGAACTTCGCTGTAGAATGATGAACAATCGTTTTGCCGGCGAGAGTTTAAAGATTATGCGTCGTTTCGCCGATGCGGGCATTGCACTGAATGCTCAGCTGGTGTTGTGCCCAGGGTATAACGATGGAGAATCCTTGACAAAAACCATGGAGGAACTGGCCACTTACCGTCCGTCTTTGCAAAGCGTGGCGGCTGTTCCGGTGGGACTAACCAAATACCGTGAAGGTTTAGAGCCTCTAAGGCTATTCACAAAAGAAGAATGTGCCGATGTTATTCGCCGTATGAATGAAATGGGCGACAGAATGCTCAAAGAAGAGGGAACGCGACTATTCTATCCCTCGGATGAGTTTTATTTAAAAGCCGAGCTTCCTTTGCCGGATGATGAATACTATGAGGATTGTTCCCAACTAGAGAATGGGGTCGGAATGTTTACCTACTTTTGTAAGCAATTTGATGAGTCTTTAGAAGAGGGCGGAAATCCTAAGGGAACGCATTTAACTATTGCGACCGGACGGCTTTCAGAACCCCTTCTCAATACGTGTATAAAGAAAGCGCAAGAAAAATATCCTCAAATCCATGCGGAAGTTTATGGTATTCGCAACGACTTTTTTGGGGAAGAAATCACCGTAGCCGGCCTTGTGACAGGACAAGATATTTTGAAACAAATGAAAGGAAATGTGGGCGAATTGTTGCTCATTCCTTCCAGTATGCTTCGCAGTGAACGGGATATGTTCTTAGATGATGTCCCTCTTGAGCAAGTTTCTAAAGAACTAAACGTTCCGATTAAAGTCATTGAATGCGATGGCATTGCCTTCTTTGAGGCACTTATGCTGTAAGAAAGAAAAGAGGTGTTTGTATGTCAAAACCAGTGGTGGCGGTGGTTGGCCGCCCGAACGTGGGAAAATCCACATTATTTAACAAGTTAATCGGGCAACGGTTGGCCATTGTGCAGGACACCCCAGGGGTTACGCGCGATCGTATTTTCTCGGAGTGTGAATGGCGAGGACGTACATTCCTTCTTGCGGATACAGGAGGTATTGAACCGCGCTCGGATGATATGATTCTGAGCAAAATGCGGGAGCAAGCCCAATTGGCCATTGAACAAGCGGATGTTATTATTTTGGTTACCGATGTGCAAGCAGGGGTCACTGCCAACGATGCGGATGTGGCAACCATGCTTCAAAAAAGCGGAAAACCGGTGGTGCTTTGTGTCAACAAATGCGATAATTTAGGAAGTCCCCCGGCAGATTTTTATGAGTTTTATAATTTAGGACTAGGGGACCCGATTGCGGTCTCTTCGGTGCATGGTCACGGAACAGGAGACTTGCTCGATGCGGTGTGGGAACATTTTCCACCGGAAGAAGAGGAAGATTCTTCGGAAAACGCACCCATTCGTGTGGCGGTTATCGGAAAACCCAATGCGGGAAAAAGCTCGTTAATTAACACCATTGCGGGAGAAGAGCGTAGCATTGTTTCCGAAATGGCTGGAACTACGAGAGATGCGCTAGATACCCCGATTCATAACAAGCACGGGGATTATATTTTTATTGATACGGCCGGTCTTCGTCGTAAGAGTAAAGTGGATGACCGGGTCGAAAAGTATAGCGTTTTACGGGCGCAAATGGCTATTGAACGTGCGGATGTTTGCGTAATCATGATTGATGCGGTGGAAGGCTTTACCGAACAAGACAGCAAAGTGGCTGGTTTGGCTCATGAAGCCGGACAGGCCTGTATTATCGCGGTAAACAAGTGGGATGCGGTTGAAAAAGATACCCATACCATGGATAAAGAGCGTAAAAAACTGGAAAACGATTTTAGTTTCATGTCCTATGCTCCGTTTGTGTTTATTTCTGCGAAAACCGGACAACGGGTCGATCGTCTTTTTGAACTGATTACCTATGTGCATGAGCAAAATAATATGCGCATTTCCACAGGAATGCTCAACGATGTTTTAGCGGAAGCTACGGCACGGGTGCAACCGCCAACGGATAAAGGGAAGAGACTGCGGATTTATTACATGACCCAGCCGTCCACCTGTCCACCAACCTTTGTATGCTTTGTCAACAAGGCAGAATTGTTCCATTATTCATATCAACGGTATTTAGAAAATCGTATTCGGGAAACCTTTGGTTTAGAAGGGACACCGATTCGTATGATTGTTCGCGAAAAAGGGGAAAAAGAACCCGGTAAGAGGTGATTTTAGTGGCTGCAAAAACGCCGGAGGAGAGACGAAAAGCACGAAAGGAGTCCCAACGTCGTCGTGCTAGACAAAATCGCATAACGTTACTGGTTTTACTGGTTCTTTGCATCCTTTTTCTGGCTTTGGTTATCGCAAAAAACCATACACCAAAAGAGCCGACTGAATCTACAGTTTCAAAAGAAGAATCGCAAGTGGCTTCTTCCGAGATTACGGTGGATGAAGAAGGTAACTATTTACAAAAAAAAGGGTCTTCTTGGAACCTAATCTTAGTCAATGACTGGAACGCTATTGATGAAGCCTATGTGGCAACCATTCCTTTAGAAGATTTTAACGCTTCTTGGAAATTTGATAGTCGTGCTCTACCTTATTTAAACCAAATGATTGACGATGCCAACGCGGCAGGTTGCGATATTTGGGGACAATCCCTTTATCGAGATTACGAAACCCAAAAAGTGCTCTATTGGCGCCAAGTGGATCAGTTGTTAGAAGACGGGTACGAACAGGAACAGGCCGAAAAAGAAGCGGCAACGATTGTCAAACGCCCCGGTACCAGCGAACATAATACAGGTTTGGCAGTCGACTTTGAGTGTAGTGAATACCAAGACCTAGATGAAGGATTTGAAAACACGAGAGCCTTTCAGTGGTTGACAACCCACTGCGCGGAATATGGCTTTATCTTGCGGTTTCCAAAAGATAAAGAGAGCATTACCGGTGTGATCTACGAACCTTGGCATTACCGGTATGTGGGCGTGGAAGCAGCCCGAGAGATTACTTCGCGGGAACTGTGTTTAGAAGAGTATTTGAAAGAAAAAGGTTTATAAGATGAACGATAAGAAACCATCCGTCACCGTCATTGGTGGCGGATTAGCAGGCTGTGAAGCCGCTTGGGCGATTGCTAACGCGGGTATCTTGGTAGATTTGTACGAGATGAAGCCGAAAAAGCATTCGCCGGCCCATACGTCCAATTATTTAGCGGAACTTGTTTGTTCCAATTCCTTAAAAGCTCGTCGTATCGATAGTGCGGCGGGCCTTTTAAAAGAGGAAATGCGTCGACTGGGATCTCTTTGCATCTCGGCAGCGGAACAGGCGGCGGTAGCAGCTGGAGGAGCGCTGGCGGTGGATCGAGATTTGTTTTCCGGATACATTACCAAAGCCATGGAGGAACACCCTAATATTTCGGTTATTCATGAGGAAGTAACCACTATCCCCAAAGAAGGCGTGGTGGTTGTGGCATCCGGCCCGTTAACCAGTGAAGCGTTGTCGGAGGATATTCAGCGTTTGTGCGGAAAAGGACTCCATTTTTACGATGCAGCGGCGCCGATTGTGATGGCGGATAGTATTGATAAAGAGCATGCATTTTGTGCTTCACGATATGATAAAAATGCGGAAGAAAACTCCCAGGGTGATTATGTGAATTGCCCCATGAATAAGGAAGAATATGAAGCCTTCCACGCGGCACTAGTTTCTGCAGAAATCGCGCCATTGCACGGGTTTGACAAAGCCAATCCGGATGTGTATGAGGGGTGTATGCCTATTGAAGTATTGGCCAAACGGGGAGCGGATTCCATTCGTTTTGGTCCTATGAAACCGGTAGGATTGCGCGACCCGAAAACCGGACATCGGCCTTGGGCGGTTTTACAATTGCGTGCGGAAAACAACGAAAAAACCATGTACAATCTGGTCGGCTTTCAAACCAATCTAAAATTCCCAGAACAAAAACGGGTGTTTGGAATGATTCCCGCTCTAAACCATGCGGAATTTGTACGTTTCGGCGTGATGCATCGAAATACCTTTATCAATTCGCCGGCTTTTTTGACGGCCGGATACCATTTTAAGCTCCAAGACGGCTTGTTCTTTGCAGGACAAATGACTGGGGTAGAAGGGTATATGGAATCCGCCTCGTCGGGGTTATTAGCGGGCTTGAATGCAGTTCGTTTCTTAAAGGGAGCAGTGGAACTTCACTTGCCAAGAACCACCATGATGGGTGCTTTGGCGGGCTTTATCAGTGATAAAAATGAGGACTTCCAACCCATGGGAGCGAACTTCGGCGTTTTACCTCCTCTCGAAAAATCCATACGGGATAAACGGGAACGCTACG
Organism: Clostridia bacterium; assembly: GCA_017959985.1. GTDB lineage: Bacteria > Bacillota > Clostridia > Oscillospirales > Acutalibacteraceae > RGIG426. The sequence continues at coordinate 22,369 of JAGCZP010000089.1, forward strand.
GCGCATTATCTCATCGGGCACTGGCGGATTTGGAACAATTTGCCGTGGAAAATGGTATACAATTGGTCGAATGATTTATCAAAAATAGGTTAAAAAAGGACGGTTGCACAATTGGGTGGCCGTCCTTTTCTCGTACAAATGGTTACAAAAATGAGAACACTTCTCTCTATATATAAAACTTTGTTTATCCCTTGCTAAAACTTTAAAGAAGTGGTATAATTTTTCAGTAAATGTTACCATACGAAAGTGTGGGCCAAAAAATCAAATGTCACAAAAAAAGGGGACGAGATTATGGCAAATAGAGTCTTTCAAGGAGTTGTTCACCAAATGGAAGATGTTATCGGGCGCACCATCGGTGTTATCGATAATAGCATGACCATTATTGCCTGTAGCAATTTGAATATGATTGGAGAACAAGACAGTTCCATCAATCGTAATTCCTTTGCGGAAACCAAGGTGTTTACAGCGGGTGGCAATACGTATAAGGTTTTTGGAGAAAGAACCTCCGTTGCATATATGATTTTTGTGGAAGGAGAAGATGATGAGGCGGCCAACTATGTAGGTCTGCTTGCCATCAGCTTCGCCGGACTTAAGGAATACTACGAGGAAAAATATGACAGCAATAACTTCATTAAGAATGTGTTGCTTGATAATATCCTCCCCGGAGATATTTTCCAAAAATCTCGTGAACTGAATTTTGATAAAGAAGCCAGTCGTGTCGTGTTATTGGTGCATGTGGTGAAATTGGGAGAAGTGTCGGTGTTTGATGTCCTTCAGACCATGTTCCCCGATAAAGAACAAGATTTTGTCATTAGCATTAATGAGTCGGATTTTGCGATTGTCAAACAAGTAAAAGAAAACGTGGATTTCCATGATTTAGAGAAACTAGGCTGTTCCATTGTGGACACGCTGGGCGGCGAGTTCTTCACCAAAGTTGTGGTGGGTATTGGTACGGTTATCGTGGGTATCCGTGGTCTAGCCAATTCCTTTAAAGAAGCCCAAACCGCTTTGGAAGTCGGAAAGATTTTCGATGTGGAGAAAAATGTTGTTTGTTACAACCGTTTAGGTATTGCCCGTTTGATTTATCAAATTCCTAATACCGTTTGTGATATGTTCATGAAGGAAATCTTCAAAATGGATACGATCGATTCGTTGGATTCGGAAACCTTATTTACCATTCACGAATTCTTCGATAACAACTTAAACGTGTCCGAGACCTCCCGGAAATTGTTTGTCCATCGGAACACATTGGTGTATCGTTTAGAAAAAATCAAACGCTTAACGGGACTGGATCTTCGTGAATTTGATGATGCCATTGTCTTTAAAGTGGCATTAATGGTAGACCGTTACTTATCCTCTATGGAAGAGTAATGGTAACGAAAATTTATTAAAGGGGATGAACGTCCGTGATAGAGTTCCAAGGTGTACACAAGATCTACGATAGTGGTGTACAAGCTCTAAAGGATGTCAACATTAAGATTGACAAAGGAGAATTTGTATTCATCGTCGGTGAATCTGGTGCCGGTAAGAGTACATTTTTGAAATTGATTATGCGGGAAGAACTGCCCACCGCTGGTGAGGTTCTTGTCAATAATTATAAACTGAGCAAAGTGAAGAAAAAGGAAGTCCCATATTTGCGCCGTACCATGGGTATTGTGTTCCAAGACTTCCGTCTAATTAACAATATGAACGTGTTTGACAACGTGGCTTTTGCCATGCGCGTTGTCGGCGCTTCCAATCGTCAAGTGCACAAACGGGTTCCGTATGTGCTTTCCCTTGTGAACCTAGAAGGAAAAATGCGCAGCTTCCCACTGGAGTTATCCGGTGGTGAGCAACAACGTGTCGGTTTAGCGCGTGCATTAATTAATAACCCTTCTATGATTGTTGCTGACGAGCCCACCGGTAACGTTGACCCGGAAATGTCTTTTGAAATTATGGAGTTGTTAACGAGAATTAATCGTTTAGGAACAACCGTTATCGTGGTTACTCACGCTCACGACTTGGTGGAAAAATTTAATCACCGCGTGATTAAGATTTCGGATGGTACGGTGGTTTCCGACTCTGGACAAAAAGTGAAACCAGTGGAAGAAGCACCCATCCCGAACGTGAGTTCGGTGGAGGAACTCGCTTACAAAGAAGAATATACCGACTACGAAGAATACGACAATTACGAACCGGCAGAACCGGAGGTTCCTGCAGAGGAGTCCACGCCTGCTATGGCTTCCGATGTGCAAGCCATTCTTGACGGCGTCTTAACCGAGCAACCGGATGAGACGGCAGGGAAAGGTGGTGCAGAAGAATGAGATTTAGTAGTATTTCTTACCTCCTTCGGGAAGGCTTCCGCAGTATTTGGCAAAACCGTGTTATGGCTGTTGCGGCTATCGGCGTTTTGCTTGCCTGCTTGATTTTAACCGGTGGTTCCTATTTAGTGTTTGTGAATGTTAACCACGCTTTTGATACGGTTTACGAACAGAATGTCGTGGTTGCCTATGCTAACATTGATGCCACCGACAAAGACATTCAAAGTCTTAAAGAACAATTAGAAGGCGTCAACAATGTTCGTAGTGTGGAATACATGTCTAAGGATCAAATCCTCGAACGGTATAAGGATTCCTTCTCCACAGAATTGTTTGACGAATTAAAGGGTAAAAACAATCCCATGCAGGATGCGTTTTTGGTTACCTTTAATGATTTGGCCCAATACGATGCAACCGTTTGGCAAATTCAAGCGTTGTCGCTAGTCGAGAGCGTCTCTTCCAGCGCGGAGATTGCGAAGACCTTAACACAACTTCGCAACATTGTGTTGCTCGCCGGTGGTTGGATTATTGTCTTGCTCTTACTTGTCTCCTTGTTTATCATTGCCAATACCATTAAGTTGACGGTGTATGCCCGTCGTTTGGAAATTGGTATTATGAAATCCGTAGGTGCTACCAACACCTTTATACGGGTTCCGTTTATGGTAGAGGGTATGTCCTTAGGATTGATTGCCGGTCTTTTGGCCTTTGGCATTACGTACTTTGTTTACAATAAACTGGAAACCATGTTCACCATTAGTGCTTTCACCAGCATGATTCCTTTTGGGAAGATTGCCGTCTTGTTACTAATTGCGTATATCATTGCCGGTGTGGTAACGGGTATGGTCGGTAGTGCTATTTCCATGAATCGCTACCTTCGTGACGAAGGGAGGAGCGTCTTTGAATAAGCCATTGTTTAAGGGAATGCGTGTATTGTCATGTGCCTTGGTTTTGGTGCTTCTTATCGGTTGTGTGCCGTACTTTATGTCTCGTGCTCAGACCGTTGCGGATTTGCGGGAAGAAAAAGCAGCCTTGGAAGCCAAGATTGCTTCTCTTGAAAGCAAGAAAAATGCGTTATCAGGTGATTTGTCTGATCAAAAAGCGAAAAAAGAAGCCATTGACGAACAAATTGAACTGAAGAAACAACAAATTGCTCTAAACGATTCTATGATTTACGAGCTCAATGTTCAAATCAATGAGAACCAAACGGCTATTAGCAATAGTGAAAAAGAAATTGCTGATCGGGAAGATTCCATTAAAGCGCGTTTTGCCGCGTTGCAAGAGCGTCTACGTGTGGTATCCAAGACCGGAAATATGTCGTTGTTACAAATGCTGTTTGACACAGACAATTATGTGGATTATCTTTTAAAATCCAAACTAATGAAAACCATCGCTGCTAACGATGAAAAGTTAATTCACGAGTTAGAGATTGAGATTGAAGAAATCAATAAGGTTAAACAAAAACTTGTGGCAAAACGGAAAGATTTGGATAGCCAAAAAGAATCGCTGGAGACGGTTCGCAAAGAAGCGGATGCGGATAAGGAAGAGCTGGAAGCCCTTTCCAATGAAGCCGAGCATCTCATGAAAGATTTACAAAGTGACATTCATTACTACAATAACCAAAACAATGCTACCGAAGATCAAATTGCCGCAATGGAAGCGGAAATCCAGGAAATCTTAAACCGTAGTTCTGGTTCGAACAATGAAGCCTATTTGGGTGGAAAGATGTACTGGCCGTCCCGCGACTGCTTTATTGTCACCGATACTTTCGGATGGCGTATGTTATCTGGTTCTTCCAATTTCCACAAGGGTATTGATATTGCTTGTTCGGGTTCGGCTTACGGAAAAGACATTGTGGCCGCCGACGACGGTATCGTTATTTATGCCAACCGTTACGATTCTTGGGGTTCTGGCTATGGTTACTATGTTATGGTTGATCATGGTATTAACGGGGCCGGGCAACGGATTGTTACCGTGTATGCCCATATGTCAGCGGTGTATGTATCCGAAGGACAACGAGTCACCGGTGGTTCCACACAACTAGGAGCTATTGGTAACACGGGTTGGTCTTATGGATCGCACTTACACTTTGAAGTTCGTGTGGATGGAAGCCCTGTGGATCCGCTTAGCTGCGGATACGTTTCCCCACCATAAACTATTTTGAAAGAAAGGATGGATGATATGAAAAAACGTGTTTCGCTTAGCACAACACTTGCCTTGATTTTCATCTCCATCGCTCTTTCTGTTTCGTTAACCATGGTGTTTGCCATGAAGACGTTTAGTTCTACGGTTAACGAAGTCAGCAAACGGCAAGCAATGTATGATTATTTGACCGAGGTTGATAAGTCCGTTCGTCAAAACTACAAAGGTAGCATTGATGAAGTGATTTTACAGGAAGATTTAGCAACAGCCTATATGAAAGCTATAGGCGATGCCTACGCCGACTATTTAACCGCCGATGAATACGCCGACCATTTACGGGAAGTGAGCGGTTCGAAAGACGGCTATGGAATTGAATTGGCCCAGGTAGGGAAAGACAGTCAAATCACCGTTGTTTCGGTGGATGTGGATTCTCCGGCTGCCAATGCAGGCGTGAAAGTGGGAGATGTTTTGGTATCCATCGAAGGGACGGTCATCAACCATACCGCCAAAGATTTATTGACGGCAAGGGAGATTTTAAATGACTCCACTAAAGCCTTGGTGAAGGTCAGTCGCAATAAAACCGAACAAGCTTTTAACCTCTCTAGTGCGGTGTATACCATCAAATCGGTGGATAGCCGTATGATTGATAATATTGCCTATATTCGGATTACGCAATTTAATGAACAAACCGCTGAGCAATTTTATGCGGCATTGGATAAGTTGACCGCAAAGAACGTGGAAGGCTTTATCTTTGATTTGCGGGATAACCGTGGAGGTTCCCTAGAAGCAGCTTCCGAGATGACCGGGTATTTGCTACCAACCGGAACTTTTGCTAACAGTATTGCTTCCGATGGTACCGCTACGCCGATTACTTCTACTTCGGCCTATGTGCTTCGTCAAAATGCCATTGTCCTTGTGAACGAAAACACCGAAGGAGAAGCGGAGCTGTTTGCCGGCGCTTTGCAAGAGTGCTCGGTTGCCCGTGTGGTAGGAAGTAAGACTTTCGGTCGTTCTCGTATTCAAAATTATTATGCGTTAAGCAGTGATAATGCCGCTATTAAATTGTCAGTTGCTGAGTTATCCTTAACCAAAGCCGGCTCTTGGGAAGGCGAAGGCATCACACCAGATGTTTTGGAAAAAACACCTGAAGGGTACGTGAATGTGAATATGCTTTCGGAAAAACAAGATACCCAATTACAAGTGGCCTTACAAGAAGTCAATAAGCCAGGTGCGGATGTGACACAAATTACGACAACGACCAAGGCAACCACTAAGAAAACCACAACGACAACAACAGCGGAAAGCGAATAATCAAAAGAAGTTTAAGGAGAGTAGCGCCGTGGATGACCAAAACCTAAAACGTATGGAACTCCTTACAAAAGCGCAAAGTGGAGACGCCGAAGCGGCTTCGACTTTGTACACGCTTTGCTATGGGGATTTGTACTTCTATGCTTCCCAGGTAATTGGAAATAGCGCGCAAGCAGAAGCCGTTACGACGGAAACGCTTGTGAAAATGTGCAGTCAAAAAAGTGCACCGAATAACGCGGCCCAATTTACTCCTTGGATGATGTATTTTTGCCATCTGGTTTGTCGGAAATATATTCCTGCCAGTACCACACCGGCAGATTTGGGTGGGATGTTAGAAAACGAATCCGTCTTTGCGGTTACGGATGGTTCTGGAATTCTTTCCGAACAAATTCGCAGCCAGATGACGGTCGCTATTAAAACCATGCCCGTGGAAGAACGGGCGGTTATGACCCTTGTGTATTACGAGAGTCTCCCGATTGAACAAGTGGCAATGATTTGCGGGTGGAAACCGCAAGTGGCTGAAGCGTATCGCAGCAGCGCTATTCGTACCTTAAAAGCGATTGTGCAGCAAAATTCAAAAGCTGTGACCACCATGCCGCAAAATATCAGCATGAAACCGACCATTATTTGTGTGATGGCGGCCATTCAAAAAGAAAACAAATTTGCAGGTGTGCTTACCAGTTATCAAGATTTTTGCACGTCCTTGCATATCGCCCCATCTGCGGCAGTTTTGGATCAATTTACCGAGAAAAAACCAGCAGCTGTCGCGGCACCAGTTGTGTTTAACGAAGCGGTGTACAAAAAAGAGAGCTTTGCTGACCGTGTGAAATACTGGCCCAAAGCCGTGAAAGTGTGTATTATAGTCTTCTTGTTGGCTGGGGTTGCTACCGGAGCAGTCTTTGGATTGAAGGCTTTTAAACCGGAACTGTTTGAGCCAAATGGTGGGGTGGAAACTAGCGAGCCGCAAAGCGTGATTGAAGATCCTCTTCAAAACGCGGCTAGTGTGACAAAGAAAACCAAAGCAACCTATGCGACGGATGAGAACGGCAATGAGATTCATCCGACCATTAAGGTTGCTAAGAAAACAACAAAATATGCGGTGGGCGCTAAACGGAGCACCCAAACTTCCAAACGGAACGCTAACGGTGGAAGAGTAATTACGGCGGTTCAAAAAACCACCACCAAGGGTGTGACAAGACCAAAAGACACTACCGCCACACGGAATCAAGCAAAAGAGACTAATCCGACGAATCGCGTGATTGTTCAAACGAGAGCGCCACAAGAAACTCAGCGCAAAAAGGTAACAACCGCTACCAACCAAACGGCCTATCGTCCGGCAGCGGCCACAACGGCTGCGGGAAGTGTAAAATCCCAAGGAAAAGAAAAAGGATTTTCTTATTCGATTCTCTCTAATGGAACAGCCCATATTACCGGGTATGACGGTTCGGGTGCGGTGAGCATTCCTTCAACCCTCGGAGGCAAATCGGTATCGGCCATTGGAGAAAACGCATTTAAAGGGAAAACCAACATTACTTCTGTATCCATTCCTTCCAGTGTTTCGGTCATTTCCGCCAATGCCTTTAAAGGCTGTAGCGGTCTTACTAGTGTTTCCATGGGCAATGGCGTGCTTATTATTGAGACTTATGCCTTTGCCAATTGTACCGCTTTGAAAACGGTGACCTGGTCTTCCCATTTAACCAATATTCGTTCTGGTGCGTTTTCCGGATGTAGCTCTCTGCAATCGGGGACGCTTCCTAACAGCATTACTTCCATTGAAAACAGTGCTTTTAAGAATTGTCGGAGCTTAGTAAACGTGAAAACACCGTCTCGTTTGCGCAATATTGAAAACAACACGTTTTATGGCTGTAATAGTCTAAAATCGGTGGAACTATACAACAGTTTGGTGTACATTGGTGGTGGCGCTTTCTACGGTTGTAGTGCCTTAACGACCATCTATTTCCATGGCACTGCACAGGATTGGCTCAACATTCCAAATGAAAGTGAAGCAACCAATAAAGTGCTGGATAAAGCAACCATTGTGTATCGTTAAAAAACAAAAATTGCCTTGACGATTGTCAAGGCAATTTCTTTTTGTTATTCTTCGTTTTCTACGGAATTTAAAACCCAGGTATCCTCATTGGTTTTTATAAAGGTGTACCATTGATAATACTCGATTTTACTGGCGGTGGGTTCGACGATGTTTCCGTGGTTATCAATATCCAAATCGGATGTTAAGGCATAGCCTACGCGGATACTAACGTTTTTGCGGTTATATTTGCATTTGTCTACAATGGTGGTATAGAGGGAAGAGGATTCGGAGAAGGGGACATAGTAGCAAGCGTTGGCTTTGTCGTATTCGAAAGTGTAGGACTTTCCTCCCGATTCACCGAGGGTCTGGTGTTGGGGTTGTATATCGCTTCCGTATAGCGTTTTGAAGGATTCGTCGATGGTTTCTACTGGGATGATCAAACGACCATATTCATCTTGTTTGTAGGAGTACTCATCGGATTTTTCTCGTAGACGACGGACATTTTCCATTTCGTTTAGCCGGAAGATAGCGGATTGTAATAGGAGAGATTGGTCCGCTTCTTCCAAGGAAGCAAATGGCTTTGGCTGGTATTGAATGAGGGGATAGGCCTCATCGTAAAGTTCAAGCATCATATCGGTATGCTCGTTGGCTTTTTTAATGATGCTCACCATACTGACCGTCAAAGCAACCACGCCGATAATGGCCAGTAAGATGACAACGAGGCCAAGCCATGCAGCAAAGTGGTAACGGCCACGACGAGTGTTACGGCTTGTATACCGGCGACGTTTTGGCAAGGTTTTTTCTAAGGCTTCCGAAAGGGTTTCTACTTCTTCGGGGAATTCTTCTTTGTCACTGGTTTCTTCAACCTTTTTCTTAGAACCGCGTTTTTTCTTAGGAGCAAAACGGGTTCCTTTTTTCTTTTCTTTTTTGTGGGAGACCTTTTCTGGCTCTTCTTCTACGGGCTAGTCTTGCTTTTCTGTTTCCTCTTTGGCGAGGGTTTCTTCTTTTGGTTCAGCTTTTTGGGTTTTTCGAGACTTCTTTTCCTCTTTGGCTTCTTCTAAAACCTCGTCAGAAGCAATGGCTTCTTCGACAACCTCTGGATTGGTTTCTTTCTTTTTTGCCATGAAAGCACCTCCTTATCGTATTTGACCATTTCCGGTAACAATGTATTTATAACTGGTTAGTTCCGGTAAGCCCATTGGTCCACGGGCGTGTAATTTCTGTGTAGAGATGCCGATTTCGGCACCCATTCCAAACTCTCCTCCATCGGTAAAGCGGGTGGAGGCATTCACATAGACAGCAGCAGCATCAATTCTTGCGGTGAATTCTTTTGCCGCACTGTCATCTGCCGTCACGATACATTCGCTATGGCCGGTTCCGTACCGGGTAATATGGTCAATGGCTTCGTCAAGAGACGAAACAATTTTGACTGCTAAAATATAATCGCCGTATTCGGTGGCCCAATCTTCTTCGGTGGCGGGATTTCCTTCGCCCAAGATATCTAAGATGGGTTTATCGCCACGAATTTCTACATGGTTTTCCTTTAAGGCTTTTGCCATAACTGGTAAAACGGTGGGAGCAATATCTTTATGAACAAGAAGGGTTTCTGCTGCATTGCAAACCGAAGGACGGGACACTTTAGCGTTGACGATGATGGCAGTGGCCATAGCTGGATCGGCGGCTTTATCCACATAGACGTGGCAGTTTCCAATACCGGTTTCAATTACCGGGACGGTGGCATTTTTGACAACCGATTGAATGAGACCGGCTCCACCGCGGGGAATTAAAACGCTTAAATACCCGTTTAAGTGCATCATTTCATTGGCAGACTCTCTAGAGGTATCTTGGACAAGTTGCACACAGTCTTCCGGGAAATCCGCGTCTTTAAGACCAGCACGAAGGGCGGCTTCAATGGCTTTGTTGGAAGCAATGGCTTCTTTTCCACCCCGAAGGATGGTGGCATTGCCGGATTTTAAGCATAAGGCAGCGGCATCGGAAGTGACGTTTGGTCTAGCTTCGTAGATAATGCCAATAACGCCCATCGGAACACGTATTTTTTGAATGTGAAGACCGTTTGGACGGGTGTAGTCGTTTAAAACCTCCCCAATGGGATCTTCTAAGTTGGACACGTCTAGGATGCCTTTGCTCATATCTTGAATACGGGATTCTGAGAGTAATAAGCGATCAATGAGGCTCTCCTTAATGCCTGCTTCTTTGGCATTTTGAATATCCTGAGCATTGGCTTTTAAAATGGAAGGCATGTTATCAAGGAGCGAAGAAGCCATACTCTCAAGGGCTTTATTTTTTTGTTCTTTGGTGGCAATGGAGAGAAATTGGGCGGCTTTTTTTGCCTTTTCTCCCATTTGTTCTAAAACGGTCATACCGATTCCTCCTTTGTAAAGAGAGTGCCAACCGCTTGGCCGTTTAAAATATCATAGATTTTTTCCGGAGAGGTTCCATTGGTGATGACCATAGGAATCCCGGATTCCAAAACAATTTTTGCAGCGTGCAATTTGGTGGTCATACCGCCGGTTCCACGATTGGAGGTGGAGCCATCCGCTAAAGAGAAGAGTTTTTCATCAATGGTATGAACCAAGGGAATGAGTTTGGCATGGGGATCTTTGGTAGGATTATTATCAAACAACCCATCAATATCGGATAAGATGATAAGGCCGTCGGCTTCGGCTAGCACAGCCACCATCGCTGATAAGGTGTCGTTATCACCAAATTCAATTTCTTCGGTGGAAACGGTATCGTTTTCGTTGATAATCGGAATGGAACCAACCTTTAATAGTTCGGATAAAGCGGAGACGATGTTGGCGCGACGAATCGGGTCTTCGATACCATCACGGGTAAGCAGGACTTGGGAGATAATGTGACCATAATCGGAGAAGAGTTTGTCGTACATATACATAAGCTCGCATTGTCCAACAGCAGCAGCGGCTTGTTTGGCACCGATGGTTTTTGGACGGGTGGACAACCCCAGTTTTCCGGCACCGACTCCGATGGCACCAGAGGTTACCAAAATCACGTCTTTTCCGCTATTTTTAATGTCAGCCAATACTTTACAAAGTTGTTCTAACCGACGAATATTTACCAGTCCGTTTTTATAGGTAAGGGTAGAGGTACCGACTTTAATCACGAGACGTTGACAGTTTTTAAATGTGTGCATATGGTTCACTTCCTAACGATACAAAGACCATAAAATATCAATTTAGTATAGCATAAAAGCGGGGATTCTGTAAAGGCTTGATTTTGCTGGAAAGGCACCGAAATTCCTTGTATAAAGCTTGGCTTTTTGGTATACTTAATAGTAGATTTTTACATAGAAAGATGAGGTCAAAACCATGCGTGTTTTATGCATCGGTGATGTTGTCGGAAAGGGTGGACGTGAGCACGTTCGAAAGGTGCTTCCCAAGGTAAAACGGGATAAGCAAATTGATGTGTGTGTCGTAAATGGTGAGAATTCCGCACAGGGAAATGGTATTACTCCGGAGACCGCGCAATTTTTGTTTGATAGTGGAGCGGATGTGATTACCGGAGGTAATCATACCTTTCGGTATCGAGAGATCTATGAGATGCTAGACGAGAATGCCTTTTTGCTCCGCCCCTATAATTATCCGAAAGGCTGTGTGGGCCATGGATTTTGTACCATTGATAAGGGAAAATACCAGGTAACGGTTATCAATTTGCAGGGAGCCGTTTTTATGGATCCTATTGGCAATCCCTTTGAGTATTTGGACAGGGCTTTGGAAGAAGCGGGGAATCCTAAAATTTGCATTGTGGATTTCCACGCGGAAGCTACGGCGGAAAAAAAGGCCTTGGCGATTTATGGGGACGGTCGTATTTCGGCATTGTTCGGGACCCATACCCACGTGCAAACAGCAGATGAACAGTTGTTACCTAGCCAAACAGGCTATATTACGGACGTAGGGATGGCCGGGCCCTTTTATTCGGTTATTGGTAGCAAACCATCCGGACCGATTGACCGAATGCGGATCGGAATGCCAACTCGGTTCACCCCGGAAGAGGGTCCTTGCTGTATGGATGGGATTATTTTTACCATTGACGAAGCCACCGGCCGTACCCAATCGGTGGAACGAATTCAAATATCCTAACATAAGAGGAAATAGGTATGACGGCAGAAAATGCAAAAAATCGAATAGAGGAATTGCGTGCGACCATCGATTACCATAGTCGTCTGTATTACGATAACGATGCCCCCGAGATTGAAGATGATGAATTTGATGCACTGACAAGGGAGTTGAAAGCGTTAGAAGAGGCTTATCCCCAATTCATTACCGAGGATTCCTATACCCAACGGGTTCATGGGGAGCGGTCCACCTTATTTGAAGAAGTGCAACACGAGGTGCCTCTCATTAGTTTGCAAGATGTGTTTTCTTTTGAAGAAGTACGCAGTTTTGGTAAACGGGTGTCGGAGGCTCTTTCGAACGTTTCGTATGTGGTAGAGCCCAAAATTGACGGGTTGTCGGTTGCTTTAGAATACGTGGATGGGAAATTTGTCCGCGGGGCTACCCGTGGGAATGGTCAAGTAGGGGAAGACGTGACCGCCAATTTGCTCTCCTGCGCAGGAATTCCGATGCAGCTGACAAGACCTCTTCCACGGTTGATTGTTCGCGGAGAAGTGTATATGCCCCGTAAGACCTTTGCAAAACTGGTGGAAGAACAAGAAGAAAACGGTGTGACGCCCTTTAAAAATCCTCGCAACGCGGCGGCCGGATCTCTTCGTCAGAAGGATCCGAAAGTGGCGGCCTCTCGTGGGTTATCCATTTTTGTTTTTAATATGCAACTTATCGAAGGGGAGACCATTACTTCCCATGCCCAGTCCATTGAACTACTCAAGGAATTAGGTTTTCAAACCATACCGTTTTATAAAAAGACCCATTCCATTGAGGAAGCTATTGGGGAAATTGAAGCCATTGGACAAAAGCGCAATAGCTTAGCCTTTGATATTGATGGAGCGGTTATTAAACTGGACAATTTAGCAGACCGGGAGATTTTAGGATCCACATCCAAAACCCCTCGTTGGGCGGTCGCGTTTAAATACCCTCCGGAAGAAAAGTTAACCAAACTGTTGGATGTGGAAATCACGGTGGGACGAACCGGCGTGCTGACACCGACCGGTGTTTTTGAACCGGTGCTGCTAGCCGGGACAACGGTCAGCCGTGCTACCTTGCATAACGAAGACTATATTGCCCAAAAGGAAATTGGGATTGGCGATATTGTGGTGCTTCGTAAAGCAGGGGATATCATCCCGGAAGTGCTAAAAGTGTATGAACATGCTGAAAACTCCACGGTGTATACCATTCCGCATGTTTGTCCTTCTTGCGGGCAACCCGCTTACCGAGAAGAGGGAGAAGCGGCGCTTCGGTGCGTCAACCCTGAATGCCCGGCACAGCAGCTTCGCAATCTCATTCACTTTACCTCCCGTGCGGCGATGAATATTGAAGGATTGGGGCCGGCGGTGTTAGAACAGCTGGTAGATGCCGGTTTAGTGGAGCGTGCGTACGATCTATATTCGCTAGATTATGATGCTGTGGCGCAAATTGAACGCTTAGGAAAAAAATCGGCTGAAAACATTCAAAAGGAAATTGAAAAATCCAAAGAAAATGATTTGTATCGTGTGATTTTTGCTTTAGGCATCCGGCATATTGGAGAAAAAGCGGCAAAGATTTTAGCGA